>JAAXXA010000427.1 GCA_013334735.1 Bacteroidota bacterium | reverse complement strand
GAATAGTATTTGCTTACCAAAGGATTTTAATAGGTTTTTCATTAATTAAAAAAGATTTAATACCGATTACCAATATATAATAGTCCAAAAAATGCACTAAATATATTGTGTATCGCCGACATGTCGGGACAGGTCGGCATTAACCATTGTAAATTTATAAAATAGCATTAGACTATTTTATAAATACAATTGGTATAACGCAAAAATAACAAATACTTTTTGAACTCCATTGTAAAAAATAACCACAGAGGACACAGAGGAAATTTCACAGAGAGCGAAGAGATTAATATTCAATTCAAGTTCATACTCACCCTTGACAAACCGATTAAAAGGGTTGTAAAAATTATTCTTTCACTATTTTTATCAGCTCTGTCTTGTTATTACTATTCATCCTCAAAATGTAAATCCCTTTTGCAAGTTCACTTACGTCAAGTTCTGTTTTTCCTTGCTGTAATTGTTGTTTTAGAATTGTTTGCCCTTGTATGTTTATAATTTCAATTGTTGATTTAAACGGAGTTTCTATTGTGAGCAAATCAGTCGCGGGGTTGGGGTAAACCGATTTGTTTAACAAACTGCTATAATTATATATTCCCATAACCTTATGAAAATAATAAGATGTTCTATATCCACGTATAATTTTTGTGCCGGTGCTTTCCCATTCTAAAAAAGATAAGTCCTTTGTAAAATTATTTTCATCTATAGTACGCGATTGCAATGCATAATTCACCCAATTGCCTGCATGCCAAGTTTGATATTGACTACTTATCAAATTATTTTGCGAATCGTAAGTATAATTAGCTTGCGAACTAGTATCCCAAACATTATTGTTCCAACTATAACTTAGAATATTTGTAAGATTATTGTTGAAATTATAAGTGTAAATTCTTTTCAAAAAATTCACCCATGCATTTCCGTCCCATATATAATTAATCTCGGAAGTTTCGTTATTATTGGCATCGTAGATAAGTGTATCAAAGCTTGTATTTACCCATGCTGTAGAGTCATTCCAGGTTTGAAGCATTACACTGGTATTGTTATTGTTTACATCGTAAGTATTTGTATAGATTAATGAATTTTCCCATATATTGTTATTCCAATACTGCAAAGCAGAACTTACAATGTTATTATTGGAATCATAGCTAAATGTATATTGTCTATCATTATACCATGAGTTACTATTCCAGCTTTGCCACAAAACACTTGTTCGTTTATTATTAATATTATATATAAGTGAGGCTTGATAAGCATTCTCCCAAGCATTGTTGTTCCACACTTTATGTAAATAATTAGTTGAGTTATTATTTGCATCATAAGAAAAGGTTCTTAATACGGAATTTGACCAATCTTCCCATTGCCATTGTTGCTCCATTTCGCTCGTTTCATTATTATGTGCATCATAAACAATATTTATTGTTTTTCGCTCTGGAATCCATTCATTATTCAGAATATCCAATCGCCAGGTATAAATACTATCCCTTAAAGCAATTAAAGATTTAGCCTTTTGAGCATTTTTTATTTTTTCAGGCAAAGTATTGAATGATGCTTGCAAATTATCAGGTGCTAACCATTCCTGATAATCGGTGGTACTTATCGAAGCTGGTTTGTAATTGAATATTGGTGAAACCGGTTGAGTTATTTGTGCATTTGAATAACTTACTAGGATTATAAATGATAAAAACATTAAGAGTTTTTTCATAATTTTATAATTTTAATTATTTAGGGCTTGCCGAAAATACTGCATCAAATTTATTGTAAACATATTGCGAATATCTTGTTTAAATAGGAAAGCCACCGATTGCGAACCTGCAAAAGCATCAATAGCAGTATTAACATTGTCAGGTATAAATTTCTTTATCCAAGCCAAATGAGTATGTTTAGCTCCCAAATATTGAGGCTCTGGAAATTGATAGTTGAAATATGTGTATTCTTCAAAAAGCATATTTATCTATTCTCTATACAAACCGCTAAGTTACGTTTTTAAACTTTTTCTGCCTATTAATTTTTCAAAAATTATTAACAGCAAGCAAGTCGTGTGATGAGTGGGCTTGGGAGCGGTCGGGCAAAATTAAATGTGCTGCAATTTGTGTCGGTTTGCGAGTTGGCATAGCAGCTCTCTTAAACGATATTATTGAAATTTAAAATTCCTCCACAAAAATCATATATGTTTTTTGAAATCCAATAAGAAAAATTATTTCATTTAAATTTAAACATTCTACTGTACCTAAGCTAAAGTTCAACGTCGGATTAAAACGCTGCTCCGCTTCGCTATAGGTGATTAATTCTTAAATGTTAGCGGTAGTTTTAATTTGCATGTACATCTTTATTACGTCTATTAATTTGTCCGAGCTTCGTGGTGTGAAACTTGGTGATTGCGTTAAAAATATGTAGTCAAATTTATTGTTCTCATTGTAATCACACCATTTAACTTCCCTGAATGGTATTGGTGTTGTTTGAAATATTGGGTTATGATTCCTAATGTTGTTAATAATATTAGTTCCCTGCGCCAATTTTTTTACAATGTTTAGCTGATAACTTTTCAATTGAATATTATTTGTTGCAATATTGTTGTCTTGAAAAAATAACGGATTGTAAAGCTCATTTGATTTATGATGTTTAACAAAAGTAATTTCATTTACCCATTCACATGCTGCCATAAAAACTAGAAAATTTCCAGGATTCAATTTTTGCAAATACCCAGCATCTTTAATTTCAGGTCTATTTGCGATTGGTTTTCTTAACATAGTTTCCATTATATAAATGTAACATCCATCGATACCTGTCGCCAAATCTGAATGAGCGTCAACATGAACAAATGAAAAGGATTCATCGTTTTCATTCATTCTTAAATCTTTACACCAATCAAAAACTTCGTCATGGTGTATAAATAATGCTCCCGGTAAAGGATTGTTTTTATCTAATCCTAATTTGTTTTCTAAAAAACATTCTACTTGACCAGCATTCCAAGGTATGTAAGCATTTTTATTTAACCTTTGATTATTTCTTTTTCGAAAATGTGCAATTTCATCTAAAAAAAAATCTAGGTCTATATCTAATATTCTCATTTTTATTTTTTTGTAGGTCTAAAAAACGCCTCTATTACAATTCCTATGTTAACTGTAGTTTTTGTCATTCGGGTCGAATTAATGCTGTCCAATAATCGCCATTTTTTAGCCAGTTAAATTTATAAGTTTTTGTCAAGTTAAAGTCCACGTTTTTCCCGCCAATACTTATTGTAAAATGTGCGCCAGTAAGCGAATGTAATTGTGAAATATCATAAGTCCAATTTTTAGTCTTCTTACTTTTTGGATTAATAAATTTATCATAATCTGTCAAAATTGAGCAAGTCGTACGGTCTGCAAATTTATTGTCCATATACAACTCTGAATAATAGATGTCTAGTCCAAGCAAACTCAATTACCCAAGTAACTCTGTCACTGATGTGTTTCGGTATCGTCATAAAATTACCACTATCCTATTTATCTATACCATAAAATATTATCAAACCCACAACCATTTACTGCCTT
>JAAXXA010000426.1 GCA_013334735.1 Bacteroidota bacterium | reverse complement strand
TATTCCCTTGGTAATCTTAACACTCTACATGAATTACCAAGTAATGGCATGGGAATAACAGCAGGTAAGGATTTGATGTATATTTATAACCGCGTTAAAAACAAAACAAAACATGCACTCTATACATTGCATAAAGGCGGAATATATAATGAGTTATTTAAAGTTTCTGCACCAATACAGTCAGTGGTTGAGATGAATCAATTAATACTTTTTTCGATGGGAAATACGCTGTTTTCATTTAACCCGAAAAATGAGGAATTGAAAGCGCTTACTGCATTACAGAAAGATAAAGAAATAAATTCAATAACTGTAGATACAACAAATAACAGGATTTATTTTTCATCCGACAGCGTTGTTTATGCTGTAAACGATTCAAGTAAGGTAATAATTACTAATCAATTCGGTGGAATTATCAGGTTCTTTGATAATGGACTTATAGTTTTTAATCCTGAGAAGAAATTCTTAATCAGAATATTAGGCATTGAGGAAAAGTTACAATCAAGAATAAAGGAAATGAAAAACGAAACGCTTACTAATACTAATATTATTAAAATGGTGAAAGCAAAACTCTCTGATGATTTAATAATAGATGTTATAAACAGTTCAAATGTGGATTTTAACATTAACCCTGATTCAATGATATATTTATCAAACCAGAATGTTTCTTCCGAAGTTATAATGGCAATGAAAAATGCTATGAAAAACAAAAAAAAGTAGTAAGCGGTGAAATTAATAATCATGCGAATTAATGGATGAATATTTAACTATTTATTATATAGCCACTAAGGCTCAAAGACACTAAACTTCACAAAGAAAAAAATATACCATGAATAACTTGAAATATTATTACGTTTTAGTTCTTTTTTTTACTTTTTTATCAGTAAAAGTAATTTCCCAAAACTACGCAACCATTTGCAATACAGGGCTGGCATTAGAAAATGCAGGATCGATTGATGCCGCTATTAATAAATACAGTGATGCTATAGGATTAAAACCTAATATATCTAAAGCATATATCTATCGGGCAAAAGCGTATTATTTAAAAGCAAATTACGATGATGCTATTACTGATTTTTCTACTGCACTTTTGCTTACACCAGGCGATAATTCATTATACGAACTTAGGGCAAAATGTTATTTAGGAAAAGATGTTTACGATAAAGCGCTTACTGATTATAATAAAGCTTTATCAGAAATAAATAAAAATGACACTAAATATTTTTTGACTTTTTTTAACAGGGGAAAAGCATTATATTATAGCAAGAGATATGAAGATGCAATAATTGATTTTACTCAATCTATAATATTAGGGAAAAAAGATATTAAAAATACGGCAAACATTTCCAGCACTACAAACATTTATTATTGGAGAGGTTTAAGTTATTTTGAATCAAGCAACTTTGCGGAAGCAATTAAGGATTTCGATTCATATTTAGCGGTTTACCCTAATTATGTTAAAGCCCTTTTTTATCAAGGTCTTTCATATAAGAAAAACGGAGCAACAGAAAAAGCAAAAGAAATTGCGTTAAAAATAATAGAACTTGATCCTTCTAAAGAAATTTATTTTTCGGGGGAGCATTTATTAGATTTATATGATTTGGAAAAGAGAAGGGAAATTGTGAAACAGTCATTAAAAGATGCAATTGCAAATATCGAGGAATATAAAATAAGTCCTTCACAAACCCTTGCAAATAAAAATTTAGCTGATGCTTTTACCGAACTTGATAAAGCTTGGTTACATTCTACAGGAATGGGAAAAGCAGATCTTGATTCAAGAGACACTATACTTAAATATATTTTCAAAGTGTATCCATTAATGTCAGAAAAGCCTGAACTTCCTGAATTAGCGAGGAAATATATGGTACAAGCTAACATTGCAACTGAAGAAAAAAAATATAGCGATGCCGTAGAATTATTTAATAAAGCTTTATCTATTGCCCCTTATGAACCTGTATCATATCTGAATCGCGCTTTACTAAAAGAAATATTATTAAATTATAAAGGTGCGATTGCTGATGCCAAAAAATATATTGAACTATACCCCGATGCATCTAACGCACGTACAGCGCAGGATAAAATATATGAATGGGAAGGTAAAGCAAAAACTGCAGCTGCTACATATACACCTTCAATAAGTAATATTGTAAATCAGAACCCATCACTTCGAAACACAAATAATAGCGGTAGCGCAAAAGCTCAGTTTATTATGAGAGCCGGACTTATTATGCCAAAAGGCGTTTTCGCATACATACCGGTTTTAAATAATCCAATGTTAAATAGTCCAAAATTTAATAATAATGCTGATTCTACTTATTTAAAAAATGGTAATATGGGCGCTAAGTCAGGTATATTTTTCGAAGCCGGCGTAGGATTAAAATTTAGCGAAGAAGCTTCAAAAGTTCAGTTTTTCTACAACCCCATTATTTTAAGTTATTCTAAAATTAATATGAACTGGGACATTGGTTCCAAAATTTTTGTTTACAAGAAAAATCTTCGGATGATTGAAGTAGCGCAAAGATATGGAATAGGATTTATGCCTGTTCCAAAATTTCTTATGGCAGTTTATTACAGACCAGGATTAGTAATCCCTTTAGATTTTAATGTTTCATATTCCGACTCAACTGTTTATTCTGTAAATGGTACAATGGGTATTAAAGGCTCTGCTTTGATGATGAGTCACACTTTCGGATTTACGATTGGTTATTCTTTCGTTTCTCTTTCGTTCGAATCATATTTTGCCCGACCAACTTTTGATGTTAATATAAATAATATGGGTGTGGCTTCAAAATATACAGTGAAAATTCCTTTCAGAACTAACAGAATTGGAATTGCTCTATCTTTCTAATAATATTTTTTTATAAAATCAGCATTTTTGTAATAATCGATTTAAGAGGTTTTTTGAATTAATTACGAATGTTCAATTCGCCGAGGCGAACGAATTACGGGGCTCGTAATTAGGGTCTGCTGATTAATTCTCTACGTATAGTAATATCGATAATTTTACAGAACTTTGCCATAAATAAATGCAAGGAAATATGGCAAAAGCACAAAAAACCCGTGCATCAAAACTTCCCTATATAAGTCAAAACCAGATGACCATCGAAGGATTTGAGAGTCCCTTCTCACAATCTTTGGATATGAATAATCGTTGGGTAGTTTTAGCACATAAGATACCATGGGATATACTGGTAAACACATATCAGGCACAAATGAATAATAGTGAAACAGGTGCAGACGGCATCAATCCACGTGTTGCGATAGGATCCATGATCTTGAAACATATGTGTAATATGAGCGACAGGGAAACTGTATTGCAAATACAAGAGAACATGTATATGCAGTACTTCATAGGATACAGCAGTTTCAGTACAGAAGAACCATTTGATCCATCCTTGTTTGTTGATTTCAGAAAGCGATTGGGAATTGAGCAAATAAATTCCATCAATGAAAAAATACTTGGTTTATCAAATAATGAAACTTTTGAACAATCAAAGAAAGCAGATGATTCAGACGAACATAAAGGTAATGATGAAC
>JAAXXA010000020.1 GCA_013334735.1 Bacteroidota bacterium | reverse complement strand
AGGTGAGACTGGTGCAACTGGAGTAGGTTCTACAGGACCAACTGGCCCGACAGGTGAAACAGGGGCAACAGGACCTGGGGTTGGAGCAACCGGACCAACAGGTGAAACAGGCGCAACCGGAATAGGAACTCCAGGAGTAACAGGACCAACCGGAGAAACAGGCGCAACCGGAATAGGAACTCCCGGAATAACGGGATCAACGGGAGAAACAGGCGCAACAGGAACAGGTACTCCAGGAGTAACAGGACCAACGGGAGAAACAGGAGCAACTGGAATTGGAACTGCCGGAGCAACCGGTATAACAGGCGAAACAGGGGTAACAGGACCAACCGGAGAAACAGGCGCAACAGGAATAGGAACTCCCGGAATAACGGGACCAACAGGTGAAACAGGCGCTACAGGAACAGGTACTGCCGGAGTAACCGGACCAACAGGAGAAACCGGACCAACTGGCACAGGTACTCCCGGAGTAACAGGACCAACAGGTGCGGGAATTTATATATTAAATAGTTCGAATTACACTTCTATTACTGTTCCTGCTAATAATTATGTCCTTGTACAAGGTACAATTACTCTTGCAGCTAATTATAATGGATTAACCAACAATCAATTAGTTGTTAATGGAGGCACAGTAACAGGAAATGGCGCTTATGTGTTGGATGTTGGTAATTATTGTACATTTAACGGAGTTACTTTTAATAATATTGATATTGATTGTAATTGGACAACTTTTATAAATTGTACTTTTACAGGTACCTGCAATAGAATTGGAAACAATAGTAAATTTTATGACTGTCAGTTTTCAGGTGTAACTACAAGTTCCAACTACACGCTTGGTTCAATAGTAAATTCCAGCGTTGATAATTGTACAATGCCGCGTTGTTACGAATTTGTTAATTCAGATCTTTATGGTTGCACAATTGGGAACGCGCCGGTCAATCAATGCGCTATTTCTAACATTACAGGCTGTCGGGTAAATTCAAGTTCAATTTATTCTTTGCAAAGCGATTTTGTATTCACCGGCAACCGTTGCAGCAGTAGTACTATTTTCCTGAATAATGCCACCCAGGCATCAAACGTGGCAACTATTACAAATAATATATTTGATAGAGGGCTTACAACAGCAAATGGCGCTATCGACATTGACCCAACTACTTCTTCGTATAAGATATATGTTATTAGTAATAATTCTTTTAAAATGCAAACAGTTGATGCCTATTGCATAAGAATAACTTCAAGTACTAATGGAGCTAGTTATACAAATATTTCAATAAAAGAAAATACTTTTTGGAGAGGAGCTAATACTTATACAATTTTGTATCAGTCATCAATTATAATTGATTATACAGGGAATACTGCATGGCAATTATCTCATCCTACATCTACCGGCGGTTTAACGGTAAGCGCTCCTAATTTCAATCATTAAATAAATGTTGAAAAAACAAGTTGAAATTGAGGAATTATTGAATTTATTTGATGAAAAATATACATAGAAAGAAATTGAAAACATTAATAATATAACCCAAAAAATGAAAAGAATACCTATTTTATCAGTAGTTTTAGTAGCTCTGCTTTTTGCTACATCTGTTAAATCTCAAAAAAATGATGAGGAAATTTTAATTAATACAGAGGCATCCAACGCTCTCAAAAGCAATTATTCAATTGCCAGTGTGTATTTTAAAGAAGCTTATATTAAATATCCTGATGTTCCAAAGGGTATATTGGAAGCCGTATCATATAGTTATACACATTTCAGACATTTAACTTCGTCTATACCCGAAAGCTGTAGCGGGCTACCACGCGTTTATGGAATTATGGGTTTAACTCTTGACGGAAAAAATTATTTTAGGAATAATTTGCTCACAGTTGCAAAACTGTCCGGTTATACTCCTGATGAAATTATCAATAATCCGGCAACAAATGTTTTGGCTTTTGCTTCTGCATTTTCTTCATTAAAAAGACTGATGAATATTGAAAGTGATAAACCTGAAGCAATGCTCCCGATTCTTACATCACTTAGCGAATTGAACATTGAAGATGAATCAATAATTAATAACTATACAATGAATCTGTATTTGTATGGGATTTTATATTTTTTAAATGATCCTGAAAATCAGAAAGATTATAAATTACCTTTATATAAAATAGATTTTAAATCTATATTTGGAGAAGATAATCTGAAAATTTTCACTTCAAAAAAAATAGATATTGTTGATGGAAGTGTAAAAGATAGCAAAGGGCATAAATATTCAAACAAAGGCACTAAAACAGCTTGTCCTGACTATAATTTCTCAAATTGTACATGGCAGTCATCGCCAAACCACTATACCGGTTGGAATGGGCATACTATCTCTGCTATTGCAATTCATACCGCTCAGGGAAGTTATACCGGAACTATAAGTTGGTTTAAGAATACCAGCTCATCGGCATCAACTCATTATGTGGTAGCTTCTAATTCGGCTTATGCAGGGCAGGTTACTCAAATGGTTAATGAAACAAATGCAGCATGGCATGTTGGATCTCAAAACTACTATGCCATAGGATATGAACACGAAGGCTATGTAAATGATGTATCCTGGTACACGACAACAATGTATCAAACCTCTGCCAATCTTACTAAAGACGTATGCCATGACCACAGTATAAATCCCTATCAGACTTTTTACAAAGATACATTAGATGATGGTACAGCGCTTGATTCAGGAGTGCATAATCTTGGAGCTGAGGGTTCCTGCACAAAAGTAAAAGGGCATCAGCAATTTCCCGGAGCTACTCATACAGATCCGGGTCCAAACTGGCACTGGAATTATTATTACAAACTGATTAATCAGGGATCTCCTACTGCAACTACTTATACAGCAGGCAGCGGCACTTTTTATGATACAGGCGGAGCAAGCGCTAACTATGGAGATGGAGAAAGAAAATTTTGGCTCATTCAACCTACAGGAGCTTCTTCGGTTACATTATCTTTTTCATCATTTGCATTAGAAAAAGATTATGATTTTCTTTTCATATATAATGGTACAAATGAATTTGCTCCTTTAATCGGGAGATATAATACTCAAAACCCCGGTACGGTTACAGCATCAAGCGGAAAAATGTTTATAGAATTTCGTTCCGATTGCGCGACAAATGCAGCAGGGTGGGCTGCAAGTTGGACAACATCACAACCTGATAATATTGCTCCAACTACACAGATATCTGCCCCGGGAAATTGGAAGACTGCCAACTTTACTGCCAGCTTTACCGATGCTGATAATACAGGAGGAAGCGGGCTAGAAAAAAGTTTCTATCTTGTACAGGATTACAATGGTACCGAATGGCACGCGAATGCTCAAAACGGTTTTTTTACCGATAATTTTGATTCTAACAATTCTGCTGCATGGACAATACCCACAAGCAGCGGAAACTGGCAGATAGCAGGAGGAGTACTTATACAAAAAGATACTTCGGTTGGTAATTCCAACATTTACGCTTCACTCAATCAAAACCTCTCAAACCGTTACATTTACCAGTTTTCAGCGATGGTTTCTTCTGCCGCGTACAATACAAGCCAGCACCGTTTGGGTTTCCATTTTTTCAGTGATAACGGAGCCCTTTCTAACAGGGGAAATTCATATTTTATATTTTTCCGGCAGGAAACAAGTAAGCTTGAATTTTACAAAGTTACTGACGATACTTTTACAATGGAAAAAGTAGTAGAAAATGTAACAACTGTTTTTGGGCAATGGCACGAGTATAAAATTATTTTTGACCGAACTACCGGTAAAATTGATGTTTATCGCGATAATATTTTCTTGAGTTCGTGGACAGATCCAAGTCCGCATACTACACCGGGTAATTATGTTTCATTTAGAACCGGCAATTGCAAAATATCTTTTGATGATTTTTATGTTTACAGATCAAGGTATCCTTCGGTTACAGTTACTGTTGGCGCTGCATCAACCAACGATATACGCTATCAGAATCCATCACCATCTTCAAATTCGGCAAAAATTAATTCTATAGTAAATGATGTTGCAGGAAACCTTTCAACTGTTGCTTCTCTTAATATTAATGTGGATTGGACTACACCTTCTTGTGTTACAGTAAATGATGGAATTGGCAGTGATACCGACACAACTTCGTCGCTGGATAAACTTTCTGCAAACTGGACTACATCAATAGATGCAAATTCGGGGATCACCAAATATTTTTATGCAATAGGTACAACACCCGGAGATAGCAATATTGTCGGTTGGACTGATAACGCATTAAACATTAGTGTTACAAAAACAGGATTGAGCCTTACAAGTGGACAAATTTATTATTTTAGTGTAAGAGCTATAAATGGAGCAGGATTAAAAAGTACATGCAATTCTGATGGAATAACGGTTTTAGGTTCAACAGCGGCAGCGTTTACAATGGATCCTACATCAATTTGTGAAGGAGATTCGGTACAATTTATAAATAACAGCGCTAATGCTACAAGTTATTTATGGAATTTTCAGGGAGGCGAACCTTCGCAGAGCAGTGAAACCAGCCCTGTAATAAGATTTGGTAGCGGAGGTACTTATAATATACAACTTACTGCTATTGGTTCCGGTAGTACTGATATCACGACTCAGCAGCTTACAGTTAATTTCTTACCTGTTGCTGATTTTTCGGCTGCAAATACAAGTATAACTATACCTGCTTTGGCAATGTTTGCAAATAATTCTTATCACGCGAGCAGCTATCTATGGAATTTTGGCGATGGCAGTACTTCAACAGAAGAAAATCCCTGGCATAGCTATACTACGGAGGGTATTTATACTGTAACCCTTATAGCGTATAATGCTTTATGCGGAAGTGATACCCTTGTGAAAAATGATTATCTTAGTGTGAAGCGTGGTGAAGGCATTACCGAACACACAATTTTTTCTGATATTTCCATTCAGCCTAACCCGTTTAGTGATAATGTGCTATTGACTTTTTCTTTGGATAAACCACAAAATATAATGATTTCTTTGATAGATATACTTGGAAGAGAAATTGTGCTGAATCAAAAGTTATATAGTACAGGAAAACACGAAATAAATCTGAGCTCAGCATTTGTAGATCTTTCGAAGGGTGCTTATACGTTAAAACTTTCTGTTGGAAAAACAAGTTTTACAAAACTTTTAATCAAATACTGATAAAGTTTTACTGTATTATACAAAAACGGGATAAATTATCGCATTTTATGAATACAAAAAAGTATAGAGGTATTCGGTATAAAGGGATAAGTAAGATCAGGTTATGCCCTATACCTTTATACCCTATACCTGAATACAAAATGTAATTTTTCCACCCTGCAAAGTATAGTTAGGAACTGCTGTTAAGGATTTTAAGGAACATATCCTTTTTCCTGCTTGAAACAGGTATTTTTGATTTGTCTTTCATTATTACAAATCCTCCATTTTTATTTTCAAAGCTTTCGATATAATTAAGATTGATTATGTGCGATTGGTGAACTCTGAAAAAGCCCTGATCATTCAATAATTCTTCGTATTCTTTAATAGTTTTGGAAATTATTATTTTTCTATTGTTGTTAGTGTAAAAAGTGGTGTAGCAGCCATCAGATTCACATCTTATAATGTCTTTTATTTCTAAAACATTTATGGTTCCGAGTGTTTTTAAAAAAAGTTTTTTGTTTTTACTTTGTTTATCTGAATTATAGTAATATGTTTCAAATTTTTGATTATATTCATTATCAGTTTGTATTCTGCATTTTTCGATTGCATCAAGTAATTCGTCAGGATCTACAGGTTTTAGAATATAATCAACAGCGCTGAATTTAAAGGCTTTGATAGCATATTCTTCGAAGGCAGTAATAAAAATAACCCTGAAATTATAGATTTTATAATTAATTTTTGTTAGAAGGTCGAATCCTGTTCCGTCAGGTAATTTAATATCTAACAAAATCAAATCGGGTTTGTATTTTTCAATAGCGATAAGTCCGCTTTTAATATCTTCTGCAAAACCTGTTACTCTGGCATCTTTACAGTTAAGATTTATAATATCAGCAAGCATTTGCCTTGTCTTAGCTTCATCATCAATAATTAATATATTTTTCATATTGTGTATTTTTGTTATTAACTCAGGCAATGGGATAGAACGTTGATACGCCATGGCGAACGCTGATGATTATGTTAAAATATGATTTAATCTTTTTTATCATAAAATTAATGAAATAGTATTTGTTATTTTATCAGTGCTTATCATAATTTTACTTCGACAAGCTCAGCACAAGTCTGCGTCATCTGCGTTCCATATTTTCTACACTGCGTTCCATATTACGCTGCTTTAAAAGGAATAAAAAAAGCGACTTTTGTCCCCATTGCATAACCACTTTCATCTTTTAGATCAGTTATGTCAAGTTTAATTTTCTTTTTTAACGATTTGTTAATGTTCTCAATTCTTTCCTGTGTAATAGTCGTAGCTAATGAAACATGCTTATTTTCGTCATTGCTTTGTTCTTTAATTTCTTTTGATTTTTCTCGTCCAACTCCATCATCAGTTACTTCAAATAAAAGCATATCCTTTCCTGTTTTAAATGATATTTTTATATTACCGCTTTTTTCTTTGTGCATTATTCCATGTTCAATCGAATTTTCGATAAAAGGTTGCGCAAGCATAGGCGGAATGGCGATCATTTCCGGTGATAATTCCGGATCAACCTCGATAACATAATTAAACTTATTTTCAAATCTTATTGACTGAAGGTCTAAGTATAATTCTATCATTGTTATCTCTTTGTCAAGCGTTACATATTCAGCGCGTGAATTTTCAAGAATAATTCGTGTAAGTTTGGCAAAGCGGGATAAATATTTAACTGCAAATTCTGTTTTATTTTGATAAATAATACTTTGTATAACCGATAGAGAATTGAAAATAAAATGCGGATTCATTTGCGATTGTAATAATATTTGCTCGAGCTGAATATTTTTTAGCAATGACTGATATTTGTTTTTTCTTATTATAAAAAAAGCAATCGTTAATATGAGAATAATTATTATAGCAAGAATAAAGAGATAAAGATTCATCCTGCTGATTTTTAAATCTTGAATTTGTAATTCTTTCCCTTTTACAAGTAATTCTTTTTCTTTTTTCTCAGTATCATATTTAGTGTGCATTTCAGTTATCTGCTTACTTCGTTCTTCGTTAAAAATGCTATCATTTATTTCTTTAAATAATTTATGGTATTCAAATGCTTTTTGATAATTGTGCAGGCTGTCATTTGCAACTGATAAGCATTCATAAGCTAATTTTTCCTGAGGTAATGATTTTGTTTCTTTAGCGAATTTAAGACCTTCAAGCGCATATTCAACGGCTTTGTTATAATTTTTAAGCTTTATATTTAAAGCGGCAAGACTGCTTAAAACTCCAGATATTCCATGCTTGTCGCCCAGTTCTTGTTTTATTTTAAGAGAGTTTGTGAAATTTGTAATAGCATTTTTATAAATTTTTTTATTGTAATATGTACTTCCCAAATTGTTATAACATACCGACATTCCATATTTGTCTCCTGTTTCTTCATACATTTTTAAAGATTTTGTATAAAACTCTATCGCTTTATCATAAGAACCCTGATACAAATATATATTTCCTATATTCGTATTGCACATTATTATTCCTTTCTTAAAATCGATCTCTTTAAAAATTTTTAATGATTTTGTGAAGTATTCCAGAGCTTTATCGTACAAGCCTTGTTCTAAGTTAACAATTCCAATGTAAGTCAGGCTTTGTGCTAATCCTTTTTTATCACTGATTTCTTCGTTAATTTTTAAGGAATTGAAAAAATATTTTAAAGCCTTGTTGTAATCACCTTTGTCCACATAAAAAAGTCCTATATCGCATAAACTTAAAGCTGTAAATTTTTCGTTTTTGATATTTACCGAAATTGTAAGTGCTATATTATAATAATGGAAAGCAGAATCAGGAATAGTTCTTTTGTAAAGATCACCTATTTTATGTAATAATAAAATACGGGAAGTATCGCTTTTGCTGATTTTCAGTTGTTGAATCAGGCTGTCGGTTGTATAACGCCAACTTGAACTGTAAGCGGATCTTTGGGCGCATATATTTCCTGCAAAGAGGTAATAAATAAAAAATAATATAATTCCTGTTTTAGTAAGGCTTTTAGTAATATACATACAAATACAATTAACAAGATATTATAAAAGGTAAAAGTAGATATTTTTATTTTAAAATAAAATAAAATAAAGAATTGAAACACAAAAGAAAAAAATCATCGTATCGAATATTTGATATTTACGTGCGAATATGTAATAATACTATGCAAATATTTAACTGTCTGCTTTATTTGTTTTATTTTTTTAAAATTTGATTATAAAATTTTATGATATAAAGTAAATTTATGAAAACAAAAAGAACTTTTTTAAGAAACATAATGTGTATTTTTTTAGTTTTTCACTGTTCACTGTTCACTATACACTGTTTCGGGCAGGGTATAGCGATTAATACAACCGGTGATTCTGCTGTTAATTCGGCAATAATTGATATAAGTAGCACCACACAGGGCGCTTTAATGCCGCGCATGACTTCAGCACAGCGCGATGTTATCAGCAGCCCTGCTCAAGGACTTATGATATACAATATAACTACAAAGTGTTTTGAGTTTTACGAAAGCGGTGGCTGGTACAACATGGGGTGCACATGTACTCCTCCTAATGTATCTGTTGCCATAGGGGGCAGTGGAGCTACAACAACCCAGATAACTACCAATTGGAATACGGCTTCAGGGGCAACACATTATCATCTTGACGTATCTTCAAGCAGCAGTTTTGCAAATTTTGTAACAGATTTTAGCAATAAGGATGTAGGTAACGTAACAACGTATAATGTAACAGGTCTATCCTTTTTTACAACTTATTATTATCGGGTAAGAGCAGAAAACGCTTGTGGCTCAAGCGGTAATTCAAGTACAATAACTTATGCTACTACTAACATTTGGATATGTGGTACATCCCAACTGACTGATTCAAGGGACAGCAAAACATATAATACCGTACAAATAGGTACACAATGTTGGATGGCACAAAACCTAAATTATAGCGCTAGCGGAACTTATATTATCGGAAGTACGGAACAAGCAAATAATAGCAGTATAGAAAAATATTGTTATAATAATTATGAAGCTAATTGTACTACTTATGGTGGGTTATACCAATGGGGTGAAATGATGGACTGGACTGCAAGTAGCGTAGCTAATCCAAGCGGTGTTCAGGGTATTTGCCCAACAGACTGGCATATACCTTCTGATTTAGAATGGACTTCTCTCACAACTTTTTTAGGAGGAGAAAGTGTTGCCGGTGGTAAACTTAAAGAAGCAGGATTTGCCCATTGGCAAAGTCCTAATGCAGGAGCGACAAATGAAGTAGGTTTTACAGCTCTTCCTGGTGGTTACCGAGAAAGCGATGGAACATTCAACACCATTGGAGGCAACGGCTATTGGTGGAGTTCTACAGAGTCCAGTACAACGATTGCCTGGTATAGGGACATGAACAATAGTTTCAATAGTGTATATAGAAACACCAACAATAAAATACTTGGTTTTTCTGTGCGCTGTATAAAAAATTAGTTTGGATAAGGTGTAATGGTTGTAACATTGATCTCTCTTGTATGATTGCTGTCTGATTTAATTTATATTATAATGATATTAAAATATTGTATAAAGCAAAATTAAAAATTATGAAAACAAAAAAAACATTTCAAATCTTAAGAAGCATCATGTATGCTTTGATAAATTGTTTCTTTTTACTTTTTCTCACACTTAGCTTGTCGATATGTACTATACTCTGTTTCGCACAAGGTGGGGGCGCAGCCATCAACATTACCGGCAGCGCTGCCGACAATTCAGCAATGCTTGATGTGAGTAGTACTACGCAAGGTGTACTGATACCACGTATGATTACAGCACAGCGCGATGCTATCGTAAGCCCTGCTCAGGGTCTTATGATTTATAATATAACAACAAAATGTTTTGAGTTTTACGAAAATGGAGGCTGGTACAATATGGGATGCACATGTAGTTATCCAGATATACCTTTTGTTGAGCTAGGTAGTGGAGCTACTTCAGCACAAATAACTGCTAATTGGAATGCAGCTTCAGGAGCAACACATTATCATCTTGATGTATCTACAAGCAGTAGTTTTGCAAATTTTATAACAGGTTTTAGCAATAAGGATGTAAGTAACGTAACAACGTATAATGTAACAGGATTGTCCTCTTTTACAACCTATTATTATCGGGTAAGAGCAGAAAATGCTTGTGGCTCAAGCGGTAATTCAGGTACAATAACTTATGCTACTATTGCAATTTTTGTTTGTGGCGATCCATTATCTATTTCACACATTATTGGGGTTGTTGCGCCCGAAACAAAGACAGTAAGCTATGGAACTGTATTAACAAGTCTTTCGGGAGCAAGTAAATGCTGGATAACACGAAACCTTGGCGCTACAAATCAGGCAACTTCAGCAACTGATAACACCGAAGCTTCTGCGGGTTGGTACTGGCAGTTTAACCGCAAACAGGGATACAAAGTAGGACCAACTCCGGCATGGACCATTACTTCTATTAACGAAAATAGCGATTGGCTTGCAGCAAACGATCCCTGCACTATAGAACTTGGTACAGGATGGCGTATTCCATCCATTACAGAATGGGATAATGCGGATGCAAATGGTCAAACAGGAGGTTGGGATAGTTATAACGAGACTTATGCTGATGTGTTAAAACTTCATACCGCAGGTGAATTAAAAAACGATGGCAGCTTGAATGGTCGCGGAACGGACGGACAATATTGGAGCAGTACTCAGTATCCTAGCAGTACTCAAGTTGGTAAGTATTTAGACATCGGCAATAGTTACAGTACTTCTACAAGCGACTTCAACAATAAAGCTTATGGCTTTTCGGTTCGATGCCTGAAAGACTGACTATGCCACGAGATAACTTTTAATTTAAATGCGAAAAAATGACACCAAATGTGATTTTAGAATGAGTTTTAAGAAAATAATTCCGGATAGGTATTATAATCAATCCCGAAACGATAGGTATAAATATATTAATATTTACGAGATAAATCAACATTATGTTAAATTATTAATTGTTGAGAAACTTAGTAAAAAAAGCAAACACACTGTCCTTATTGAAAAAGACGATTTTGAAAAAGTTTCTGAACATCACTGGGGAGGAGCAAAAAATCAGCGTCCTCCATGTACGCGTATAGGT
Source organism: Bacteroidota bacterium (assembly GCA_013334735.1). Classification (GTDB taxonomy): domain Bacteria; phylum Bacteroidota; class Bacteroidia; order Bacteroidales; family CG2-30-32-10; genus JAAXXA01. The sequence goes on along the minus strand of JAAXXA010000020.1, from coordinate 2,798 downwards.
AAAAAATCGCCCACAATTGGACAGTACATCAGCAATTCTAATTTGCGTATTTGCGGAAAAATAAAAGGAAAGACTTTGTGGGATTTGAGACGTAATCAATATTCAGAAACAGGGAATACATATACTTTCCTTAGTAATGATAGCATGAAATTAAAAATTTATCGTAGGAATAGCGCTCCATATTCGGTTATTTTCGATAAAGAAGATTATTTGCTAATTTCCAAATATATCTGGAGAGTGGAAAAAGATAGTAATGACACATATAGCGTTGTAACGATTGACAACAGCAAACAACTGTCAATGCATTGTTACTTATTAAAAACGCATGGACAAAAGCCCGGAAAAAAAGGATGCAGAGGCATTGAATGTAAAGATCATCAGTTTGATTTCAGAAAATATATATTATTAAAAAAACATGCTTTAAATATTTATTCTTTTATAAATTCCGAAACGGTAGAACTTACAATAAACTCTGTTCATGGTATTATAAAAATCATTTTCGACAGTAAGGACTATGAGAGGGTGTCCGGTATTAGCTGGGTTTATAAAAGACATGGTTCAATATGGACAATAAGTAATTATAAATATGGATATTTGAAGCGGTTCATCATTGGTAAGGCAGGACAAAATTTCAGATGTATAATTGAAAAAAAAGATAAGGAAGGCAGATTTGACTTCAGGCAAAAAACTCTCTTGGTATGCCTGAGATGAAATAAACCGCATATAATAGGAAATTTTACAAACAAGGTTTGTGTTTAATAAAATTCTTGACTATAATATTTGTACTATTGACAAATTTATTATACTTTTGATATGGAAAAATACCATAAAATCATAAATAAACTTTAGGTAAAAAGATTTTATTTTATAAAAACAATAAAACCTATGAAAATAAAGAAAACATATCTAATATTAAGAGTTTTACTGTATGTCTTATTAACTTTTAATTTTGCACTTTCAACTTTTAACTTACTCGCCCAAAGCGGAGGCGCCGCAATCAATACTACCGGTACAGCTGCCGATAACTCGGCAATACTTGATGTAAGCAGCACTACACAGGGAGTGTTAATGCCTCGTATGACTACAGCACAGATTAATACAATTGCTTCGCCTGCTATTGGACTTATAATTTATAACACCGATTGCAATTTATTTGTTTATTGGAACGGCAACGCGTGGATTGCTAGTGGAAACATCGGCAGTGTTGCTTCCCCCGGAACAATAACAGGAAACGCAACACCTTGTCAAAATGCAACAGGGGTAAGTTATTCGATTTCAATAGTGAGTGGTGCTACAGGTTACAATTGGACAGTACCTGCAGGTGCATCCATAATCTCAGGGCAAGGTACTGTTTCCATAACTGTAAATTATGCAACAACTAACGGCAATGTATGCGTTACAGCCGGTAATACTTGTGGGACAAGTATTGCAAGTTGTTTAGCAATCTCTTTAATAGCGCCAGCATCCATTCCCACGGCTAATACAGCCAATGAAATTAACTGTTCAAGTTTTTCTGCAAACTGGACATCAGCTTCCGGTGCAAATACATATTTTATAGATGTGGCTACGGATGAAGGTTTTGCATCACTTGTTATCAACGATCAAAATGTAGGTAATTTTACTACATACAGTGTAACAGGCTTAAATTGCAACACTACATATTATTACCGTATAAGGGGAGGAGCTTCATGCGGAAATAGCCCCAATTCAAATACAATTACCTTAAACACAACAGCGCCTTCTATACCTGTTACCAATACTGCAAGTGGTATTACGAAAAGTTCTTTTTCTGCAAACTGGGCATCAACTAACTGCGCTACTAATTATTATATTGATGTATCTTCAAATAATAGTTTTTCTTCTTTTGTGAGTGGATATAACAATCTGAATGTTGCCAATGTTCTCACATATAATATTACAGGATTAACATGCAATACCACATATTACTATCGTGTAAGGGCAGCGAATATCTGTGGTACAAGCGGAAATTCTGATATAATTAATGCAACTACTTCTTCATGCGAAACAATTGCATTTGACGCGGTCTCAGGTCCTTCTCAGACCAACGGGGGATCGCATACTTTTTCTCACACAATTGGAAACGGAACAAATAGAATTCTTTTTGTTAGTGTTACAGTAGCAACCAGCAGAACAGTAAGTAGTGTAAAATATAATAATGTAGATATGCACCTTATAAGGAGTGAAAGCGCTGCTGATGGCACTTATTCGATACATTTATACTATTTGCTTAATTCGGAATTACCTGTTGGTGGTACTTATAATGCTGTTCTTACATATAGTGGAAGTGGCTGGACAGTAGGCGCGGCGGTTTCATATACAGGAGTTAAACAAAGTGGCACTTTTGATGCTCTAACTTCTCAGAATACTGCATCAACTACATCATTAACAACATCCCTAACTTCAACCGTTGATAATTGCTGGTTTGTATTGTATGCAGAGTCTCAAGCTACAATTTCAGCAGGAAGTGGCTCAACTCAAAAAACTACAACCGGACATCAAAGAGCAATTTTTGATAGCAATGGTCCAAAAACACCTGCAGGTAGTTATAGTATGACCGTAAATATTGGTGGTGCAGCAAACATAGGTGTTATTATGGTTTCTATGTCGCCTGTTCCCTGATCGCATTGTATTATGTTAAATGTATAATGCCAAATGTAAAGATTATCAGTTTGATTTCATAAAATCTATCCTTTTCAAAAAACGCTTTGTATATTTATTCTTTTATAAATTTCGAAACGAAAGAACTTACAATAAATTCTGTTCATGGAATTAGAAAA
>JAAXXA010000425.1 GCA_013334735.1 Bacteroidota bacterium | reverse complement strand
ATTTAATATCTCATAAATATTTTGGGATCGATTACGAAATGATCTGGGAGATAATATCCAATAGTTTGCCTCAAATTAGATCGAAACAACCAAAAGGTTTTTCTGCAGGTAGTGTTTTTAAAAATCCAAAAAAGGGGATAACTGCCGGAAAACTTATTGAAGACTCTGGATTAAAAGGAAAAAAGATTGGAGGAGCTATAATCTCAGAAGCTCACGGAAACTTTATTTTAAATGTAAAGGACGCAAAAGCATCTGATATTTTAAAACTAATATCTACAATTCAAGACAAAGTAAAGAACAAGTTTGGTGTTCAACTAAAAAAAGAAGTTAGAGTACTAAATGAAAAAGGCTGGGAATAGATTAATGAAAGTCATCGTCAATAATCTCGCCACAGAATACAAAAAAACCGGCAGGGGACCTGTTATATTAATGCTGCATGGATGGTGTGACAACTTACACACGTTCGATAAAATTGCGGAAGATTTAAAAAGCGAGTATACAATACTAAGTTTAGATATGCCTGGATTTGGGCAAACAGAAATGCCACCAAAAACATGGGAAGTTTCAGATTATGTCGATTTTATTTCTAATTTTTTAAATAAATTAGAAATAAATCCATACTGCATTCTTGGTCATTCTTTTGGTGGAAGAGTTACAATAAAAGGAGTTTCAACTAGAGTATTTAAGCCAAAAAAAATTATTTTAATTGGCTCTGCTGGAATATCAAAGAGAGTAACTTTAAGAAATATTGCAGTTTTAATACTAACAAAAATATTTGGAATAATCACACTAATTCCGCCACTATTATTTTATAGGCATAAAATAAGAAAGAAAGCATACAAAATCATTGGTAGTGACTACTTAGAATCAAACGCTTTAAAAGATACCTATATAAAAATAATATCAGAAGATTTAAAAAGCTATGCAAAGTCCATTAATGTACCTACTCAGCTTATTTGGGGCTCAAATGACACAGAAACACCATTAGAAGATGGGAAAATATATAACTCACTTATAAATAACTCAAAGCTTAGAGTTATAAAAAATTCAGGTCATTTAGTCCACCAACAGGAACCGCATGAAGTTTCTCAAACAATAAAGGAATTTTTGAAATGAAGCGTTTTATATCTAAATATTCATTTAAACTGCCTAGGTCTCTTGCCTATATGCTTCAGGCAAGCGAATACAACATATCTGAATATATTGAATGGTATAAAAATGTTAAAAACTTTAATAGCGTTGAGCACAGAAAAAAATTAATAAAAACAAAAAAGTCCCTGCTTTTATTAATATCATTATGGGCAATAATTATCATTGCCATATCAACCTCTGCATATTTTTATATCTATTACTCTGAAGTAAATTATAAATATATTATTCCTTTGGTGATAATAATTTTATTACCACACCTGCTCGGATATCTAATCCTATTACCCTTACTTTTAATAAAAGTGCTAATTCAGCTGCCAATTGAAAAATCTATAATTAAAAGAGCAACTGAAAAACTTTCTAAGAACAAGGCAATCAAAATTGCTATTGCAGGAAGTTTTGGCAAAACAAGTATCAGAGAAATACTTTATACTGTTATTTCTCAAAAATTAAAAGTTGCAGCACCACCGCATAGCTATAACACACCATTGGGTATTAGTAGGTTTATAGAAAAGCTAGACGGAGACGAAGATGTGCTTATATTTGAGCTAGGTGAATATTATCCTGGAGATATAAAAAAATTATGTGAACTTGTAAAACCAAATATTGGTATTGTCACTGGCATAAATGACGCGCATTTAAAAAAGTTTAAAACAATTGAAAAAACAGTGAAAACTATTTATGAAATTAGTGAATTTATACCAAGTGAAAAACTGTATATAAATGAAGAAAATGAACTCGCCAATCAAAATGCACCTGAAAATGTGCTTAAATATGGTAAGTACAAATGCAATAACCTAACCACTGATGATATTAAAACTGATATTTCTGGCACTACATTTAATATATTAAAAAAGGACGAAAAAATTAGCGTAAAATCGAAACTATTGGGTACACACCAAGTTGGACCTTTACTTGCAGCGGCAAGCATAGCTGATAGTTTAGGTATTGGCCTTGACGCTATTAAAGAAGGCATAAATAAAACAAAACCCTTTCCCCACAGACTAGAACCTTTCACGGATAGCGTAGGCATAATAACGCTAGATGACAGTTATAATGGCAACCCAGATGGAGTAGATGCGATAATTAGCTTTATATCAAGCCTCAAAGGTTATAGGAGGTTTTACGTTACACCTGGTCTTGTGGAAATGGGAGAAAGATCTGCATCAATTCATAGAATAATAGGGGAGAAATTAGCACGAGCTAATATAGAAAAAGTTGTTCTTATCAATAATTCTGTGACACCGTATATAGAAGAAGGACTTAAAAAAGAAAAGTATAAGGGTGAAATAATTAAATTCGACGACGCATTAAAGGCTTACAACTCCTTAAAACACTTAACAGTAAAAGGGGATTTAGTTGTCCTGCAGAATGATTGGCCAGATCAATACCATTAAACAATTGAGATAATAAGCAGAATAAACTAAAATATATAGTAATGAAAAAAACAGTAGCAGTTATATTTGGTGGGAAAAGCGTTGAGCATGATGTATCAATTATCACAGCTCATGTTCCTATTATAGAAGCCCTTTTAGCTTCAAATGAATATAATGTTTTACCAATATATATATCTAAAGACGGGTCTTGGTATTCGGAAAGTAGTATGAATAACCTTAGCTACTTTAAAGATAAAGAGTTAGATATAAAAATCAATAAATTAAAAAAACTACATCTTATTTTTGATAATGGCTTTAGCATAGCTAAGACTGGGATAATTTCAAAACCAATAAAAATTGACATTGTTTTTCCTGCTATGCATGGTACATACGGCGAAGATGGAAGTCTAATGGGTCTTTTAAGAATGGCTGGTGTACCATATGTAGGTTGTGATTTATTTGCTTCTTCAATTGCTATGGACAAGGTTGCAACAAAGCAAATATTGGAAGATGAGGGGATACAAGTTGTCCCATATACTTGGTTTACAAAAAGTGACTGGGAAATAAATAAAAAAGTTATACTAGATAAAATAAATAATCTTACATGGCCAGTATTTGTAAAACCTGTTCATTTAGGTTCATCTATAGCAATAACTAAAGTGTCAAACAAGAATGATCTTGAAAATGCTATCGAGGTTGCGCTGCATTATGATAATAAGGTATTAGTAGAAGAAGCAGTCGAAAACTTAATTGAAGTAACTCTACCAATAATAGGAAACGCCGAACCAGAGCTAGGGTATATTGAAAAAGCTCTAAATAAATCAGAATTTTTTAACTTCGAAGACAAATATATATCTGGGAATAAAAAAACTCCTAATATGCAGTCTCAGTATAGCGAAATACCAGCAAAAATTGACGACAGCTTATATAAGTTAACTGAAAAAATTGGAAAACAAACATACAAAATTATCGGTTGCTCAGGAATAGCAAGAATTGATTTTTTAATTAATAATA
>JAAXXA010000424.1 GCA_013334735.1 Bacteroidota bacterium | reverse complement strand
ACATAACGTCAGTAAAGGGATTCGGGCGTGCGTTAATGTCAAAATATTTGGGAATAACAACAATATCTTTTTCGGTTTTTTGTAGTTCGGATATCCATGTGCCGGATCGTTTGTTGTATAATTTTCCAGCAGGGATTAATTTTCCAAAAGTGCCTGCTACCCATACCTTCCCCGGTTCATTATATTTAGGTTGACTCCCCGAATAATCGCCCCAACGGTCGGCGCCTGATAATGCATTAATATAGCAATCGCCCTGTTTTAAATTTACTTTTCTTGAATAATCGCTATTTCTGCTATAATAAAAACATGAAAAACCCGGATAAACTCTACTCGATGAATAATTCATTGAAATAATAGCTGAATTATCGCTTGAACTTTTACCTGTATATGATAAATTAGGATAGCCATATTCCATAGTATCTGTAAAAATTGTAAGTTTAACAGTACGGGAGGAGCTTACGTTATTTATTATTCCATGATAAAAAGTTGCATATCCTGATGTTGTGTCAACAGTGTTTCCGACAAATTGAATTTTATTATTTTGAATAAAACCGCTGAGTACCCGGGCATCATTGGTTTCTAAAAGTTGATTGTTTGGTTGCTGCGCTCTTGGCGGCATTCCGTAAGTTTTGTCCGAAATTAGCGCATTAACTGTTAAGGTTGCAGCAGTATCAGTGAGTGAATTTGAAATATGAAGTAAAAAAATACTGTCGTTTTGAATAGCAAAATTTCTGGTATTTAAAAAGTAAATATCAGGACCTTTAAGTTCGTTTCCTCCTTGAATGGGATTGAGATTTCGCATTGGCTGCTCATCGAATTTAATATTTTTCCATAGTTTTGTTTGCAATGCTTCACCGTTATATCCTTTGTTTTTATCAATTTGCCAAATAACACTTTGTTTAAATGCAAGTTGCCATGATAGGTTGTTTTTAAGAAGATTTACAGTTATAAAAAGCTCATCATTTGTCAAAGCAATCGCGGGAAAATCCGACCAACTTGTATCTTCAACAGGATTGCCTGGCAACGAATATAAATTCCATAAACCAAGAGGATCGTTGGTTTGAGAAAACCCCACGATAATGTTGCTTGTAGTGTCGTGAGATCCTGCCAGATAAACTACTACAAACTTATCGCTGCTCGGATCGTAAAGTAATTTCGGATCATATTGTTGGGCGTAAAGATTTAGAGTATCCGAAAATGCAGTTAAAGAAATATTTTTTAAAAGAGTGTCATTTTCGGTATCAAAAAAATAAAGATTTGTATTTATTGCTGATATGAGTTTTCCATCATTTGATATTGCCAGATTATTGTCGTTAGGGACGCTGTTCTCAAAAAAATTTCCTTCAAAATTCTTAATTACCGCGGGTGTGTCAGGTGATTCTAAAATATTCAGGTTTATATTGTTTCCTTTTGATTTATTTCTCGGAAATCTTTTTTCGACCTCTTCTTTTGTCTTTTTAATAAATTCGCTATAAGCTTTATTTTCTTCACGAGGGTTTTCCAGATTTAATATTTTAACATTCCAATCTGTTTTTATTTCAGCAACATTAACAGTTTTTTGTTTCTGAAAAACATAATTACTTGTTTCGTATGTACACTCTTGCTGTGAAAAAGCTTTAAAGGAAAGAAAAAAAATTAAAATAGGGAGAAAGCAATGTTTTATTTTCATTTGAGTAAATAATATTTGCAATAAAATTAATAAAAATTTACACAAATAAAATAATTTTTTTACCACATAGACACAATAGAAACATAGAAAAACACATAGTTATTTCTATCGTATAATTTTATACCTTTAATCAATATGTATTAGTCCAAAAAAATATTGAACTACACATATTGCTGATCGGCATTAACCATTCTATAATAAAATCAGCCTTTGGTTTACTTTATATTAAGAATTGGTATTACTAACCTTTGTTGATGATAACACCATTGGGTTCGTTAAATAAATAAATGATTGGAATGACAAGCTTCTGGATACTTTCCGATCGATGAATGTTTTCAATATATGGAAAGTATTGATATCAAGGAAATTACTCTAAGCCAGCTCTCGTTACTCGGCTTTTTTACTTCTTTTTCTCACTAATTCGTCCAAAATGATTTTCCGCATACGGATAGATTTAGGTGTTACTTCAACGTATTCATCACCTTTGATGTATTCCATAGCTTCTTCCAGCGAAAATTTAATGGCGGGAACAATAAAAGTTTTTTCATCGGAGCCTGATGCTCGCATATTTGATAGTTTTTTTGTTTTAATAAGGTTGACAACTATATCATCGTAGCGACAGTTTTCACCTATAATTTGACCCGCGTAAACTTCATCGTTAGGATTGATGAAGAATTTACCTCTATCCTGTAATTTATTAATGGAATAAGCTATCGCGGGACCTGTATCCATTGCTATTAGAGAACCATTAACGCGTCCGGGTATGTCGCCTTTCCATGGTTCGTAACCTTTAAAACGATGCGCTGTTACTGCTTCTCCTTCAGTTGCAGTAAGGATATTATTCGTTAATGCTATCAAACCTCTTGCAGGCATGTCAAATTTTAAAGCTTTACGGTCGTTTCTTGTATCAATGCTTAGTAATTCGCCTTTTCTACCTGTAACGATTTCAATTACTTTACCTACAAAGGCTTCAGGTACATGAATGGTAAGCGCTTCAACAGGTTCATGCCTGATCCCGTCAATTGTTTTTTCAATTATTTGAGGTTGCCCAAGCTGAAATTCATAACCTTCGCGACGCATAGTTTCTACAAGGATGGAAAGATGTAAGATACCGCGTCCGTAAACTAAAAATTTATCCGGAGAATCAGTTTCCTCAACTTTTAATGCCAGATTTTTTTCAATTTCTTTAAAAAGTCTTTCTCTTATATGTCGTGAAGTTACATATTGACCTTCTTTTCCTGCAAAAGGAGAATTGTTTATTGTAAAAACCATACTCATTGTAGGCTCGTCAACGTGAATTGCGATAAGACCTTCGGGATTTTCAAAATCGGCAATAGTATCGCCTATTTCAAAAGGATCAGGGCAAAGTACTGCGCAAATTTCTCCGGCTTCAACTTCAGATTTAACTTTTTCTTTTGCAAGACCTTCAAAAAGGTATAGTTCTTTAATAACTGATTTTATCGCGTTTCCATCTTTTTTTACAATAGATACCTGTTGCCCCATTTTAATTTTACCGCGAGAAATGCGACCAACTGCTATTCTGCCTACATAAGAAGAATAATCAAGCGAGGTTATTTGAAGTTGTAAAGTTCCTGCTTCTTTAACGGGAGGTTTAAAATATTCAATAATTGTATCAAGTAAATAGCTGATATCCTTAGTAGGGTTTTTCCAGTCGTCCGACATCCAGCCAAGTTTTGATGAACCGAAAACAGTTGGGAAATTCAATTGTTCTTCATTTGCATCCAAACTCATCATCAAATCAAAAACCGCTTCATGCACTTCATCGGGAGAACAATTAGGCTTATCAACTTTGTTAATAACAACAATAGGTTTTAAGCCAAGTTCAAGCGCTTTTTCCAGCACAAAACGTGT
>JAAXXA010000019.1 GCA_013334735.1 Bacteroidota bacterium | reverse complement strand
TTGAGTTTTAGAGAAATTCATGAATTATTCAGGTTAATCACAATTACAACTCATAGAAAAAAATATTTTTGTATTAGGCAGTTGTTGCTCTATCTCTTCCTGTAAAGGTTCTTTTATTGAAATAACGCGTAAATCGAGCACTTTCAATGTATTTTTTAATTTTGATATTTCATCAGGGAATTTCTGTATTTCGTTACCCCACATGTCCAAAAAGGTCATTTTTGTAAGATTTCCTATTTCAGGCGAAAGTTTGGCAATTACATTTTGGTTAAGTATTAATTTTTTGATATTTACAAGTTTGCCAATCGCAGTGGGAATTAGGTCAATATTGTTTGAAGAAACATCAAGTATTTCTAATTTTGTAAGAACTTCAATATCATTTGGGATTTTGGTAAGTTTGTTTTTACTCAGGTTTAATTCCTGAAGGTTTATAAAAACAAAAACATCTTTAGGAATTTCTTTCAGTTTATTTTTGTGCAAATCTAATTTATATACCTTTTCAGGATTTTTAAGAGCTTCGGTAATATCATAATACACGGGTTCTTTGGATAATGCAATTGAATCGAGCAGTTGTGCCTGAGTATTTATAAAAGGGAACAGAATAAAGAAAAAAGTAATTATTTTCATTTTTTATTTTACAATATTTTCAAGACGTTTTTTTTATCCTCTGTCAATTGTTTCTTTAATTCATCAAGTCCTTTGAATTTTATTTCGTCTCTCAATCGTTCTACAAAGGAAACATTCAAATATTTAGAGTAAATATTTTTGTCAAAATTAAAAATATTTACTTCAGTAACTCTTTTAGTTCCGTTTATAGTGGGACGCACACCTGTACTCAACATCCCTCTGTATATTTTATTCTCAAATTCTACTTCCACAGCATACACACCAAAAGGAGGAAGCAATTTATGCTCATTTTCTATCTCCATGTTTGCTGTAGGAAAGCCAATATTCTGTCCTATTCCGTTACCATGAACCACTTTAGCTTTGATGCTGTAATTGTACCCTAACAAATTATTTGCAGTTTTTATATCGCCATCAGTTAAAGCTTTTCTGATTTTAGTAGAACTAACGGCAATTTCGTTTATTTTTTGTACTTTTATTTCCTCCACCTCAAAATTAAATTTTTTCCCATACTCGAGCAAATGTAAAAGCATACCTTCTCTGTTTTTCCCGAAATGATGATCGTGCCCTATAACTAACTTTTTTGCATGTAACTTTTCAATTATTACATCTTTAATAAAATCAATATACGAAACAGCAGCAAATTCTGGTGTGAAAGGCATAATGATAAGATGATCTATTTTATAAAAATTTAGTAGCTTTATCTTTTCTTCTTCGGTATTAAGAATAAAAATATTTTCATCAGGTCGTAAAACAATTTGAGGGTGGGGCGTAAAAGTTATTACTACAGATTCGCCCCCTATTTCCTTTGCAATTTCGTTTAAACGCGAAATAATCACCTGATGCCCGATATGAACTCCATCGAAAGTACCAACGGTTACTACAGCATTACGAGTATTAATATTTTGTTCGATATTTTTATAAATTTTCATGTCAGATTAAAAATAAGTTGCCACAGATTACCCTGATTAACACAGATTAAATTTTAATTAAATCCATTAATCTGTGGCTAAATTTAGTTTTGCTACTTTTCAAAGCAGACTTAAAGTTCAAAATTAATTAAAATAATCTTAGATAAAGGTTGTTTGGTTTGAATAATTAATTTAATTTCGTTCGCGGAAAATTTGTGTAAAATTATTTAAATAAAATATATGTCGGCAAATACAGGAAAAATATCGCAGATTATTGGAGCTGTAATAGATGTTTCTTTTGAACAGGTAGAAAAACTCCCAAATATCTATGATGCATTAGAAGTTATCAGACCTGACGGTCAGAAAGTAATACTCGAAGTTCAGCAACACATTGGAGAAGATACAGTGCGAACAATAGCAATGGATTCAACCGATGGATTATACAGGGGAATGGTGGTTACGGATTTGGAAGGACCTATTTCGATGCCCGGAGGAGAATATATCAGAGGTCGTTTGTTCAATGTAATTGGAGAAGCTATTGATGGAATGGAGGCAGTACCTAAGGGGAAAATGTATAGTATTCACCACGATCCACCTAAGTATGAAGATCTTTCCCCTTCTAAAGAAGTTCTTTTTACAGGTATAAAAGTAATTGACCTTATTGAGCCATATTCAAAAGGAGGGAAAATAGGTTTGTTTGGTGGCGCCGGTGTTGGTAAAACCGTTATTATCATGGAACTTATCAATAACATTGCTAAAGGTTATCAGGGCATGTCGGTGTTTGCCGGTGTTGGTGAAAGAACAAGAGAAGGCAATGATCTTTTGCGTGATTTGATTGAATCTAAAGTTATTCGTTATGGCGATGCATTTAATAAATCCATGGAAAGTGGCGGTTGGGATTTAAGTAAAGTTGACAAGGAAGAGTTAAAAAAATCGCAAGCTACTTTGGTGTTCGGACAAATGAACGAACCTCCCGGAGCGCGCGCCCGCGTTGCATTATCCGGCTTATCACTGGCAGAGTATTTCCGCGATGGTGATGATCAAACCGGGGGAAGCGACATCCTTTTCTTTATGGATAACATTTTTCGCTTTACTCAGGCAGGCTCCGAAGTATCAGCATTATTAGGACGTATGCCTTCTGCAGTTGGATATCAACCTACATTAGCTTCCGAAATGGGTATGATGCAGGAACGTATTACTTCTACTAAAAGAGGCTCAATTACTTCTGTTCAGGCAGTATATGTTCCCGCCGATGACCTTACAGATCCTGCGCCTGCTACCACATTTGCGCATCTTGATGCTACTACTGTTTTAAGTCGCAAAATATCGGAATTAGGAATTTATCCTGCTGTTGACCCTCTTGATTCAACATCGCGTATTCTTACACCTGATATAGTAGGACAAGAACATTATACTACAGCCCAGAGAGTGAAAGAAATTTTACAACGATACAAAGAATTACAGGACATCATTGCTATTCTTGGTATGGACGAACTTTCGGATGAAGACAAATTGATTGTTCACAGAGCGCGAAGAGTACAGCGTTTTCTTTCGCAACCTTTCTTTGTTGCAACTCAGTTTACAGGAATACCGGGAGCGTTTGTAAGTATTGAAGATACTGTTAAAGGATTTAAAATGATTTTAAACGGCGAAGTTGACGAATACCCTGAAATGGCTTTCAGTATGGTAGGAACCATTGAAGAAGCTATAGAAAAAGGAAAGAAAATGATAGCGGAAGCTAATTAGTGTCAATCTGTAAACTCAAAGTATTAAAAATATTCAATGCAAATTTTAGAATGCAAAATTTAAAGTGCAAAGCTAAAAAAACATTATAAGCATTGATAATTCTATGTTTTACAAATTTTCAATATGTTTTCATAATAGCATTTTAACTTTTAACTTTATAACTTTATAAACTTTACACTCACTTAAAACAATGTTCATAGAAATCATAACACCGGACACTAAAATTTATTCAGGAGAAGTTAGTTTGGCGCAATTACCCGGAACTGACGGTTCATTTGAAATACTTAACAATCATGCGCCCATTATTTCCACTCTTGGTAAAGGGAAAATTAAAATAATTGATGCAGAGAAAACTACAAAGTTCTTTGAAATTAAGAGCGGAGTTGTTGAAGTTTTAAAAAATAAGATTATTGTACTTGCCGAGTAAAATACTTTTAATAAAAATAATATCATTACTTTAATCGTCAACAAAAAATAAATTATATGAAAAAAATATTTTTGATTATTCTTCTTTTACCTTTTGCAGCTTTTTGTCAAATTACAGATAATTTTACTGATGGTGATTTTGCAAATAGCCCTGTATGGACGGGAGATATTTCAAAGTTTGAAGTTAACAGCGCGAAGCAATTGCACCTTAACTCTACAGGGACGGACACTTCTATACTTTGTACTTCCAGTTCCGAAATAAATAATACAGAGTGGAATTTCTGGGTAAAACTTTCTTTCCAAACATCAGGTAATAATAATGCCCGCGTTTACATTGTTTCCGATCAGCAGGATATTACAGCCTCCCTTAACGGTTATTTTGTTCAGGTGGGCGAAACCAACGATAGTATTTCTTTGTACAAACAAACAGGTACAAGTGTCCTGAAAATAATTCATGGTACAGTTGCATATACCAATAACTCAACGAATACATTAAGGATAAAGGTTACAAGAGATAATTCGGGAAATTGGAGTCTCTATTCGGATCCTATAGGAGGTACAGCATATCAGCTTGAAGGAACAGCTACTGATAACACTTTTACCACCACTTCATGGTTTGGAGTTTATTGTAAATATTCTTCCAGCAATGCAACCAAGTTTTATTTTGACGATTTTTATGTAGGACCTATCATTGTTGATAATACTCCACCTACTATTAGTTCAGTGCAAGTTTTACCACCATCACAAGTTGACGTTTTATTTTCGGAACCGGTAAAAGCAACCTCAGCTCAGAATACTGGATGTTATTCTGTAAATAACGGTATTAACAATCCTTCATCAGCCGTTGTTGACGGTACAAACGGAGCTTTAGTACATCTTACATTTGCATCAACTTTTGCCCAGGGAAATAATTATACTATTACTATTAATAATGTTCAGGATTTAAGTAATAATGTTATGAATCCCGATAGCCGTGTGTTTTCACTATTTACTTCAAAAGCTTATGATGTTATTATTAATGAAATTTTCGCCGATGAAAGTCCACAAGTAGGATTACCTGCTTATGAATTTGTAGAATTATATAACAGAACATCCTCTGCAATAAATTTAAAAAACTGGAAGTTAATAATAGGTACTTCTGCAAAAGTTTTACCTTCAACAGTAATTGAACCCGACAGTTTCTTAATCATTACTTCTTCAACCGGTTCATCAGCTTATGCAACTTATGGTACTGTTGCTTCCTTATCATCATTTTCTCTTACAAATTCAGGACAAACACTCACTTTAACCGATTCTCTGAATCATATTTTACATACAGTTACTTATTCAGATACTTGGTATCAGGACGGCAGCAAATCCGGAGGAGGTTGGTCTCTCGAAATGATTGATCCTTCTAATCCTTGCGGAGATGAGTTAAACTGGAGCGCTTCCATTAATCCGAACGGTGGAACGCCGGGAAGCAGGAATTCAATTTATTCTTCTAACCCCGATAATACAGCCCCTCAGTTAACAAGTATTAATGTAATTACAACATCTGCTATTCAGCTTAATTTTAGCGAATCTATCGACAGTACTACTCTTTCAAATCCTGCTGCATACTCTATTGATAATAGCATCGGTACTCCGACTGCTGTCGATTTAATAGGTCCTGATTACAAAAAAGTTTTACTTAGTCTTTCGTCATCGCTTCAGCCAAATATATTATATACCTGTACTGTAACTGATACTATTCGTGATTGCGCCGGAAATTATACGGTAACAACCGGTAAACCTTTTGCTTTGTACAATGCAAAACAATTTGATGTAGTTATTAATGAAATTATGGCAGATCCTGAACCACAAGTAAGTCTTGCTAATTTTGAATATGTTGAACTATACAACCGTACAGCATATCCAGTAAGTATGAAAAACTGGCAAATTCAATTAGGAACAACTACAAAAACTATCCCTGATGCCACGATTAATCCTAATAGTTATATGCTGCTCACATCAACCACAGGAGTTGTTGCAATGTCGGCTTATGGACAAGCGGAAGGCATTTCAAGTTTTTCAATATCAAATTCAGGTGAAGCAATTACTTTATTGGATTCATCAAACACGGTAATATCAACAGTATCTTTTACCGATGATTGGTATCAGGATACTTATAAAAAGGAGGGCGGTTGGTCGCTTGAGCAAATTGACCCGCTTAATCCATGCGGAGGCGCTGAAAACTGGCGCGCTTCTATAAGTCCTACAGGCGGCACTCCTGGTGTTGTTAATTCAATTAATGCTTCAAATACTGATAATACAGTTCCTCAATTAGTGAGAGTAAGTCTTATAAATAACAACAAAATTGAAGTATTTTTTAATGAACCTCTTGATGTTAATTATTTAATGGATTTTGCGCATTTCAATATAGATCATGGTATAAGTCCTTATGCGCCTACAACACCTGTATCACCTGATTATCGTTCCGTTATTTTGGATTTTTCTCCTTCAATTCAGGCAGGCATTATTTATACTCTTACCATTTTAGATACTTTGAAAGATTGTGTTGGTAATATTCTGCCTTTTAGTAGTTCGGCGCGTTTTGCAATTCCTCAAGCCCCCGTTCTTAATGATGTTTTAATAAATGAAGTGCTTTCTAATCCCGGCGATGCAGAAGATTATGTTGAACTTTATAACATTTCCGATAAAGTAATTGAATTGAAAGACTTGGTATTGGCTTCTTATGATACTGTTGCTTCCATTCTTACGGATGCTAAAGATATTTCTTTAACCGGATACCTTATGTTTCCAAAGGAATATTTAGTTTTAACAACAGATCCCGATAAAGTTAAAAAACAATATTACACGCCAAATCCTAACAATTTTGTGCAAATGGCTTCGTTGCCTCCATTAAATAATGATAATGGTATAGTGGTATTATCATTAAAATATGTTACTGCTTTTATTGATAAATTCATTTATACTCCTGAAATGTTTTACCCATTGCTGAACTCTTCAGCAGGAGTATCATTAGAAAGAATTAATTTCAACAGACCTACTGAGGACAAGACCAACTGGCATTCTGCCGCGGAAACAGCCGGATTTGGGACACCTGCATTTATAAATTCGCAATATTCCGAAGGTATAGCAACTGCAAGTCCTGTAAGTGTTTCTCCTGAAATTTTTTCTCCGGATAATGATGGGAAAGATGATGTGCTAAACATAAATTTCGTATTTGATATTCCGGGGTATATGGTTAACATTACAATTTACGATGCTTATGGAAGACTTGTCCGTAACCTTGTAAAAAATGAATTGTTAGGCACTTCGGGTACTTTTTCGTGGGATGGAATAACACAAAATAATGAAAAAGCCCGCATAGGGATTTACGTTATCTATTTTGAAGTTTTCGACCTTACCGGTAATGTAAAGCATTATAAATTGTCAGCAGTTTTGGCAAGTAAACTATAATTTAATAATAAATTCCTTTACTTAAATACCACTGCACATAATCTTCGATGCCTTTTTCGAGCGAAAAGAAAGGGATATTATAATTTATGGAATGAAGTTTTGTTAAATCCGCTTCTGTAAAATATTGATATTTCGCCCTTATATCTTGAGGTGTATCAATAAATTCAATATTTTCCGGTTTGTTCATTGCTTTGAAAGTTGCTTTTGCAAGATCAAGAAATGTACGTGCTTTTCCGGTACCCATATTATAAATGCCACCATTTTGTTTATATAACATACCAAGCCATAATAAATTTATAACGTCTTTTACATAAATAAAATCGCGTAATTGCCCACCATTAGAATAATCGGGGTTGTGCGACCGGAATAATTTTACTTTTCCCGTATTTTTAATTTGATTAAAAGCGTGAAAAACTACCGATGCCATTCTACTTTTGTGATATTCATTAGGACCGTAAACATTAAAAAATTTTACTCCAGCCCAATAAGATGGTGTTTCTTTTTGATCTAAAACCCACTTATCAAATTCATTTTTTGAGTCACCATAAGGGTTAAGCGGTTTTAATTTTTTAATAAGTTCATGTTTGTCGCTATAACCATTTTCACCCATTCCATAAGTAGCAGCTGAGGACGCGTATATCAGAGGAATATTATATTTTACACACGACATCCACATATCTTTGCTGTAATTAAGGTTGAGCTTATCAAAAATAGCTTTATCAAATTCTGTAGTATCGGTGCGCGCTCCAAGATGGAATACAAAATTTACTTTCGTGTGATTTTCACTAAACCAATTAAAAAAATCATCGCGATGAACTTTTTGTAAAAAAGTTTTATTTTCGAGATTTTTATTTTTTACAGGATTGGAAAAATCATCTACAACAATAATTTCGCGATAACCTTTATTGTTGAGTTTATGTACAAGGCAGCTTCCTATAAAGCCTGCAGCTCCGGTTACTATAATCATAGTTTTTTAATTTTCTTAGCCAAAGATAATGATTTTTTTTATAATGTCTTTTTTATCTGCCTTCACGTCAAGTCAATTTTTAATAATTGATTATTATCTGCCCATCACCGGTTTGATAACCGCTTGTATATGAAGTGCTGCTTCCTGCGGAATAACTGGAGCCACCTCCACCACCGGCTCCGGGGTTAGGATATGCAGATCCGGCACCACCGCCTCCACCATAATAACCTCCTCCTCCTGCGCCACCGTTACCGCCTGGATAACCGCCCACTCCCAAACTGCCTGCGCTTCCGTTTCTTCCGTTTCCAGTGCCAGCATTACCACCACTAGACTGTGTAGCACCTCCGCCAGGACTGCCGCCGTTACCTGGGTTTGTAGTGCCATCAGATCCATTTTGCCCTCCGTTTCCGCCTGTAGGAGTTGTACATGAACCAAGAGCGGCGCAGTCGGTACCTGCGCCACCACCACCTGCTACAACGATACGGTTAGTAAGACTAGTACCACTCTGACGAATATCAGAAGCTCCACCACCTGAATAGCCATTACCGCCATCGTTTCCTCCATTATAACCTGAATGTGTAACACCTGAACCTCCTACATAAATATAAAGTGTGCTTCCTGAAGTAACGGAAAGTGTTGTTTGTACGCGTGCTCCTTTTCCTCCGTAAGCGCCAGTATTAGTAGAATTTCCGGATGCGCCACTTGCATCAATTGTAATTGAAGTAACACAGGATGGTACTGTAAAAGTCTGCTGTGCGCCTGTGTAATTAAATGTTTGACTTCCTGAAGCGTATGAAATTACTGTAACGGTAACACTGGCACAGCTTGAATTACCGCAACTTGCAGTTTCCCATCTAGCATAATAGGTGGTAGTAGTAGTTGGTTTTGCTATAGTTAATGGATTTCCGGTACCTGCTATAGAACCTCCGCAACTAGCGGTGTACCATTTTAATGAAGTGCCTGAACCGCCTGTAGCAGTTAGAATAATATTGCCTCCTGCATTAGCGCAGAAGTTGTTTACATCTACATTTGCAGAACCGGGAGCAACAGGCAAAGGACTTATTGTTATTGTAGCAGTTGATGAATAAACTAAACTACAGGAACCACTTTTTACAACAGCTCTGAAATATGTATCAGCAGTAAGATTACCGATGGTTGAGCCTGCCAATGTTGTAGAAGTTACAGCAATTGTAGTTGGAGAAGTAAATCCTGAATCGGCTGCTTTCTCCCATCTAATTACACTGCCTGTATTGCCACTTAAAGTTAAATCTGCCGGCGAAGAGCCGGAACAAACAGTTTGATTTGAAGCTACAGTACCACCCACAGAAGTAGGATCAACGGTTAGCAAAGCTAAACCATCACTTGTAGCTGCAGGAGAGCATGTACCGCTAACTATACAACGATATTTATAGCCGTTCATTCCTGATGCAGGGTTTGTAATGGTTAAAGTAGCTGTAGTAACATTTGAATAAACGCCACCATTCGATACATCATTCCAACTACTGATATATTCCTGCCATTGATATGTTAAGCCCAATCCTGTAGCAGTTACTGTAAAAGATGGTGTTCCTGTTCCCGAACAAACTGCTGCCGGATTTGAAGGTTCTGAGGTTATTTCAGGAACGGCATTAACAGACAATGTTGCATTTCCATCTGATGTATCAGCAGGCGCGCATGTTCCGTTAACTATACAACGATATTTATAAGCGTTCATTCCTGATGTAGGATTAGTAATTGTTAAAGTGGCTGTTGTTGCATTTGAATAAACTCCTCCATTAGATACATCATTCCAACTGCTGATATATTCTTGCCATTTGTAGGTTAATCCTGCACCTGTTGCTGCTACTGTGAAAGATGGTGTACCCGTTCCTGAACAAACTGTTGCAGGATTAGTCGGTTGTGAAGTAATTTCAGGTGCGGTATCTACTGTTAGTGTAGCTATACCGTCAGATGTTGAACTTGTGCATGTGCCACTTACTATACATCTGTATTTGTTTCCATTCATACCTAATGGAGGATTTGTAATAGTTAATGTAGCTGTAGTAACATTTGAATAAACACCTGCATTTGCAACATTGTTCCAACTACTTATATACTCCTGCCATTGATATGTTAAACCTCCTGTAGCTGTTACGGTAAAAGATACAGCTCCGTTACCAAGGCAAGCTGCCATAGATGCCGGTTGTATTGTAATATTAGGCGCTGTAGAATTAACGGAAATTGCATAATTGTCGGAAACATTACCATTGCCACAGGCATTGGCTCCCATTACAGTAAGATTTCCTGATGTAGCTGTCCCTGAAAAATAAACAATCACAGTATTTGTTGAACCAACGATAACGGCGCCTGTACCTGAATAAGACCATATATAACTTGTCGCTCCTGAAATAGCAGAAACGGAATACAAAACTGCATTTTGCCCCGGACAAACAGTTGCTGTACCGCTTATGCTTCCTGCTGCTGCAGGTGCGCTTGTACAACCACAAACAGTGGATTGCCATTTAGTTCCTAAATAAAACTCAAAGCAATTTGTAGTTGTATTAAATATCTGCAACCCCTGAGCAGGAGTACAAGAACATTTATATGGAATGCTATCTCTTTGTATAGTTGTCATACGAGGAATCAACATTCCCTGATTTGTGGCATTTACATCAAGCATTGCAGAGTTATCGGCAGCATTTCCTGTAGCGTTTATTGCAACTCCTCCGCTCTGGGCAAGCGAGTAAAAAGTTGAAAGTATAAAGTTAAAAGATAACAAAACATATACTATGCTTTTCGAAATTTTATAAGTTTTATTATTTTCCATAATTTATGATGTTTTTATTTAGATTTAACTATGGGCAACTTATCTCTGTTCCGGGTGTAACGGAAGGTTCGGGACTTGCGTATTTGCGAATAATTATATTTTGGAAATCCTCTATATTCACACTATTGCTATAACCATTATTTGAAGATGATAAGCTAATGGTTGTTAAAATGGGAGCTACGCTACCTCCGGAAGCAGTAACTATAGATGAGCCATCTTTATAAAGAGTTGCAGTTTTGTTAGTAATATTCATCGGTTTAATATCATATTGTGTAAAAGAAGATCCCGTGTTATTGCTATAATAAGCTGCACTACCGGTATTGCCTGCAATAGAAATACGTCCGGCGGGTGTGCCACTACAATAATTAGCGTTATCACACTCTACATACACATCTCCTCCGTTGCTGGTAGCGCCACCATCATTACTGCTTATTATGTTAAAACCTCCCCCAGCACATACTCCCATAGAATTACGGTTTTGGAAACTTACAACGTAAGAGCCGGAAGTAAGAG
Source organism: Bacteroidota bacterium (assembly GCA_013334735.1). Taxonomy (GTDB): domain Bacteria; phylum Bacteroidota; class Bacteroidia; order Bacteroidales; family CG2-30-32-10; genus JAAXXA01. The sequence goes on along the minus strand of JAAXXA010000019.1, from coordinate 2,670 downwards.
GTGATGGTAAAGATTTTTTCACAACCGCGGTTCCCCAGCTACTGCTACAACATACCCCAGCCCCGGATAATCTGAAATAACCATTTGATGTACTAAAAGTATTACTCCCTACCCCCTCGGAAGTTGCTGTCCAACCTGTACTACTAGCATTACAAACATCATAAAAATCAAATGTATTAGTTGCGTTGCTTAAAGATGTTGCTGAACTATTTCCATAAAACATGTTTATAGTTGTTCCTGAAACCGGTATTGATGGAACTCTTACCCATACTATCGCTGATGTAGAAGAAGTATATGATTCTATCCAATAGTTGAGTATAGGACCGGAGATAGCGCCGAATCGTAAATCTGAAAAATCGGATTTCATTTTTCCTGAAGCAAATGTTACTGTAAACCTTAGCTGAAAATCAGTAAGACCAACGCCTGAAGTATTTGTAACAGAAAGAGGCGCGCTATATTGCCAACCTGTTAAAGAGCTTACTGCTAATGTTGAAGCAGCGCTTGTTCCACAGGCATTTCCTGCAGTAACACTTACATTTCCTGATGAAGATCCAAAATTAACAGAGATTGAAGTAGTACCCTGTCCTGAATTTATAGATGCTCCAACCGGTACAGCCCATGTATAGGTCGTAGCCTCCGAAACCGAAGAAATACTATAATTTTGTCCTGATGCTACACAAAAAATTGCATTTCCGCTAATTGTACCCGGTTGTGCCGGTGGACCTGTACAACATGCAGTAGTAGCATAAGAAATTGTATTTGAATTGGAACTTGTTCCACAGGTATTATTTGCTCTTACCCTGTAATAATATGTATTTCCGCATGACAAGCCTGTTACATTATATGTTAAAACATTACTTACATCTATGTTATTATAATTTGTAAGAATGCCTGTAAAACCATTATCTGTTGCAACATCTACAAAATATTTTGTCGCGTTGGCTGTTGTATTCCAATTGGCTGTTATCTGCGTTTGTGTAGCCGCGGTTCCTGCTATAGCTACAGGTATTTCAGCCAAAGGATTTACTGTTTCTGTTATTACATTTGAGGTTGCGGGACTACCGGTTACACAACTATAATTTGATGTCATTATACAATTTACCTGATCTCCGTTTATTAATCCGGAATTACTATATGTTGCGCTGTTCGTTCCTACATTTGCACTATTAAATTTCCATTGGTAAGAAGGAGCTGCTCCACCATTTACAGGCGTTGCGGTAAATGTTATTTCTGTTGAAGGACATGTAGGGTTGGCTGAAGCTGCTATGCTAACACTTGCCGGCAAATATGAGTTTACGCTCATTGTTATTACATTTGATGTAACTGGACTGCCTATTACACATGTAGCATTGGAAGTCATTATACAACTTACAAGGTCTCCGTTTGATAATGCAGAATTACTATATGTTGCGCTGTTTGTTCCTACATTTACATTGTTTAGTTTCCATTGGTATGATGGCGTTGAACCACCGTTTACCGGTGTTGCGGTAAATGTTACTTCCGTGCCTGTACAAATAGGATTTGAGGATGCTGCTATGCTCACTTCTGCTGTTATCACTGGAAAAACCGTAACAAGGTATCCTGATGAGGCAACACCTTTACCACAAACATTGGTTCCATAAACAGTTAATATACCTGATGTAGCCGAACCAGAAAAGCTTGCAGTAACAGAATTAGTAGTTGCTCCGGAAGTAATAGAAAATCCGCTTCCTGAATAAGACCACGAATAAGCTGTGGCATTTGTAACCGGTACAATTGAATATGTTATTCCTGACTGTCCCTGGCATATAGTAGCTGTACCCATGATAGAACCTGCTGTTCCGGGAGCAGAGCCTCCTGTTGAATTTAACGACTCCCATTCGCTGCCATTATAAATATTCAAATTTTTACAGTCAATATTGAAAATTATTAATCCAATGGCAGGTGATGCAATATCATCGCGTTGTAAAGTGGTCATACGTGGTATAAGCATTCCCTGATTTGTTGCGCTCACATCAAGCATTGCAGAGTTATCGGCAGCAATACCGGTAGCGTTTATAGATACACCTCCACCTTGAGCTAGTAAATTAAAGGAAAAAAAAAGGCAAAAGGTAAAAGGTAAAAGGTATAAGTAAATCAAGCTACTAAGCAGTGTTTTTAAAATATATCGGTGATTTGCCATAGGTGAAAGTTTCGATATGTTTATAAATTTTGTATTTTGTTTATTTTTTATTAAAGAAAATACGTACATGGGTAAAACATGCTTTAATCTTATAAATAATACTACAAAGATAAAATATTTTTTTCTAAAAAACAAACTTTCCTACCTCTTAATTCGTAGCGCAAACCTACATATCAATAATTTAGAAGAAGAGGCATTTAGCGCTGATATATAAAGTTATTATATTTTAACATACAATTGCAGAAAATAAAGGTTGCAGAAGTGAATTACATTTTTGTATTATATTCTTAAACCTTTAAATACTTTTTCTTTGCGACTTCTTGTAGTTAGCACAAGCTCTCTAATTTCTGAAGGCAATTGTTCATTTTGCCATTTTCTTTCTGCATCTACTGATTTACCTGCATAATTCACGGCTAATAAAGCATATACCGCAGCTCCAAGTGAATGGTCCGACATGTGAGCCGTAGCAACTACTTGTCCTGCAGCACGGGCTATTGCTTTTGAAATAG
>JAAXXA010000018.1 GCA_013334735.1 Bacteroidota bacterium | reverse complement strand
AAGTCCAATACATATGGGTCTTTTATTACCTCTTTCGGATAAAATGTAACATTACCTTTTTTTGAGAGTTGAAGTACACCTTTTTTGTCCCTGCTTAATGCCAGACGTTCAAACAACGATGAGTTTATTTGTCTTTCAAGTTCCCGTTTCGACCAATTTTCATTGATAGCCTGCTTTTCATAAAATTTACGAGTTACTTCATCTGAAATACCCAATAATACTATGAAATGGCTCCAACTTAATTTGGCAGACACTGTCTGCCATTTTGGAAAAGCTACATAAAACCTACGCATATCTAATACATTCCGTCTGCCAAATCCTTTACCGTAGCGAAGTTTTAAATCCTTTGCAAGCTTTGTTAATAACTCACTTCCGTACTCTGCCCGTTCAGCCCCTTGTTGTTCAAACTCTACTATATGTCTGCCAATTTCCCAGTTAGCTTTAACCAATTCTGTATTAATAGCTTTAAAAGCATTCTGCCTCGCCATTTCAATTGTTTGACCAATATTTTCGAGCAGATCGTTATATTTATTTTTCGCAATCTTCATATCGAATGATTAATCAATTTTGAAAATTTTTGTTTTAACTTTTCATATTGAGACTCTCCTTTCAGCTCATTCCTGTAGAATTTATTTGGAGAGCGCTTCAAAAAAAATACTTTAATAACAATATATTCAAATCTATGAATGACGTGGATGATCAACTTTAATTTGCTTTGATTGATTTTGCAAAAGACAAAGAGGCTATCAAAAAATTAACAAAAATAAATTACATATAATAATAGTATTGATAGCGGTTTATTAACAAATAGAAAAAAGTTTTAAAAATTTCAGATTTCATTTTTATGATGAAATTTTATTTTTCACACTTTCATTTCATCCCCTTATATTTTCTTTCCGCCTAATCGAATAAGTTCCTCTACTAAATGATGAACTAATGTGCAGGGAGATTTATCGTGGTTAGGAATAGTAATGGCTGAATAATGTTCTTCAAGTTTTTTAGCTCTTTTTATCGCATCTTTTGTTTTGCCTATAATTTCTTTTCGTACAATATTTCTGAAATTATTTTCATGTTTTAAGTCTTTTTTGTAATTAAAAGATTCGTGCTTGAGAGCATTTTTTAAATCTTCATTTGGATCAGATAATGATTTAAAAATATCTGTAAGCCTATCATAATATGTTTTCCTATTTTTATTATTTTCATTTGCTAAATCTATATCTTCAAAATGCAGTAACACCCATAATTCAAATGCATCATTACTCCAAGCGACTTTAAAGCCTTTAGCTTTAGCAGTTTCGACAGATTCGTCAAATTTATTATTACCCAACAATAATTCAGATTCAATTTCTTCTATGTCTCTATCGTAAACACACCAAATTTGGGTGTTTTCACTTTGCAAACAAAGCACTCCATTTTTTAATTCCATCAATCCATTTTTTTCACAGTAGCAGATTGCTTTTAAAACATTTTCTATTTTGCTTTTTTGTTTATCAATAGGATTAACCTTGATTTTTGAAGTTTCAAAATATTTGAAGTAAATAGGTTCGCTTACTTCATCCTCGCAAAATATAATAAAGGTCGGTAAAGAATCAGATATTCGCGTATCGTCTTGTTTAATGTTCCAAGGTTCAATCATTTTGCAAAAAGTTTTCGTTAGAATAATTTTCTAAAACAGGTAAAGCTCCATAAAATCCTGCCAAGTATTGCTTTGCAAAATCGGCATCATTTCTTATTCCTTTTAAATCAGCCAAAGAATATAACCTTGTAGAGTTATCTTCATTTTTCTCAGTAAAATAAAATTGATCACGACGCATAATAGACGGAGACATTAAGTTCGTATCATGGCTTGTAAATAGTAATTGTGATTTACTTTTGTTTATTAAAGGGTCATTAAACAATTCAATAAGTTTAATAAGTAAGGATGGATGAAAGTTGCTGTCAATTTCGTCTATTATGACGAAACCACCAATAGGCAAATTAAAAGCTCTAAGTAGGAGCCCGGCTAAATCAAATAATTTTTGTGTACCCGATGATTCGTTGTAACTTAAATTAAGTTTGACTTCAACAGCTTCATTATTTATATTATTATAAGATTTCATCATAAAAATCTTATCTTGCGGCAAAATATTTTGTTCGGGTTTATTTGTATCTCTTTCTAAAATAATATCATTGTATTGAAGATTAAAAGATGAAAGTAATTCTAAAAAATCCATTTTCTTATTTTCTTTTTCTAATAAAACAAGAGTATTTAATCTAAAAGATTCTATCCCATTTGTATAATTTGAAATTGTCCAATTCTTTATATAATTTATAATAGATGCAATATCACCCTCTCTGTCAAATGCAGCAGAATGAGTAAGAAATAATGTGTGTTCGTAAGGTAAAGAAGGTATCTTGTCATTATTTGGTAGCTTTTCTTTTTTGACATCATCAATCCCTTTTCTGGTAAAAAATTCTACCATGTTTTTTTCTTTTGTGCCAAATAACCATTCACTAACAATTATTTCTTTGCTTATCTTTTCATCATGTTTTTCGGATATTTTAGAATTTCTTTTAACAGAGAATCCATATCTGTATTTTTTATTATTCACAAAAAGAACTATTTGAAAAAATGATTCAGTATAGATAGTATTTTCCTGATATAAAAATGGATCGCAAAGAGAACTTAAATTGGATTCTGAACTTGCTTCGTTTGTTATGGCTTGAAGAAAGTATTCTAAAGCTCTTATAATATTACTCTTACCACTTGCATTTGCTCCATAAACTCCAATAGTTTTTAATAATCGCATATCTCCATCTTTAGCAATATTGTTTTGATCAATATCTGGAAATTCCTTAGGGCTTTTTAAGCCTGTTGCAACAAAACTGATGGTTTGAAGATCTTTGATGGAACGAAAATTTTTAACACTGAATTCTACTATCATATTTTTAAAATTTGAATATATTATGCGAATTTAAATATAAATAGTTATAATCAAAGAATATTTTCGTGAAATTTGAAATTTTAAGTCAAATATGGTATAAAAAATTACATAGAGGCTTTTGAGCTTTTATTTAATCCACCCCATCTCTTTATACCACGCTACAGTCTCTGTTATTCCTTCCTCTAAAGTGTAGTTCGGTTTATAATTTATATCTTTTATTAAAGAAGATATATCACAGTTCCAATTATGGGCGGAAAATTCTTTTATTTTTTCATTATTTATTACACTGGCTTTGCCTGTAACTTTTGATATATTACCTGATAGAGCTGCTATTATTTTAACTAAAGCAAAGGGAACATTAACCCGATAGATTTTTTTCTGCATTATTTGAGCAATTAAATCACTCATTTCGGTTTTATCATAAGCATTGCCATCAGAAGCAAAATAAGTTTTATTGTAATGAGATGATTCTAATAAATCGAAAATTACCCTTGTCAAGTCTTTGACATATATAAACGATAAGGCTTGTTTATGCTTGCCAATCATTAAATCAATATGATTATTAATAAGTTTAAACATATTGAAAAAATCTTTATCGCCCGGTCCATAAACAGCCGTGGGGCGGATAATAAGATACCTCAATTCGGGGCGTTCAATAATAAACTTTTCCGAAGCTAATTTGCTTTGCCCGTAATTAGTAATAGGCGCAGGTGTTTCAGATATTGAAATAGGAGCGGAGAGATCAGCTTTTCCGGGACCCATTGCGGCAAGGCTGCTTATATAAATAAATTTTTTAGGATAAATATTACTAAATGGAATAGCTTCAATAAAATTTTTTGTAAATTGATAATTGATTTCAAAAAAACTGCTGTTTTTTATTGCTTTTGTAAGACCTGCATTATGAATTATGTAATCAAATTCGCGAGCAGATGCCATTTTTGATTTTATATCTTCTTTATTTGCAAAATCAATTTCAATAAACTTTACGCCTTTATTCTTAATGTGTTCAATTTTACTGCTTCGCCTTATTGCAACATATACTTCAAAGTTCCTTTTCAAAGCCTCATCTACAAGAAAATTTCCAATAAATCCGGTAGCTCCGGTTATTAAAATTTTATTCATAAATTTGAAGTTATTGGTATTTATTTTATTTAGTTTCGGTCAGTAATGTCGCCAAAAACAAAATATATTGCAAATTGCAAAAGTTAAATTGCAAATTGTAAATTTGTAAGACTTAGTATTATCAATGCTTATACTTTTTTTAATTTTGCACTTTAGATTTTACATTTTAAATTTTGCACTATATATTTTGATATGATTAGTTTGCAGACGGATACTATTTAGGTCGTGGAAGCATGTTGTCCAGAAGCCAATCTCTCCATTTTCTGGGTAATATTTTAGATGCTGTTGCCAGTAGTTTTACATCCGATCCAGTAATAATCAAATACTTTTTGTGTCCATTACATTGTTTTAATATTTTTTTTGCAGCAACTTCAACAGGCATCACTTTTCGGGGAGACTCCTGCTTCATCCATTCGGGTTGATTTTTTACTTCATTCCTGAATTGTGGTGTATCCATATCTCCGGGGCATGCAACATAAACAGCAATATTTTTATACAAAAGTTCTCTTCTTAATGATTCTCCGAAATTTACAATTCCTGCTTTAGCAGCACAGTAAATGGAGTATCCTGCAGCTCCCATTATACCAAAGCCTGATGATATCATAAGCATTTTTGAACCATTAACAAGCAAAGGTGTAAAAAAGTAAGCCGATTGGATTGTTCCCCACAGATCAATATCTATATCTTTTTTTAATTCGGCAGTACCATTATAATCACATAGTAATTTTGTTGTTACTTCGCCTGCGCTTAATATTAAAAAATCAATTTTACCATAGTCGGCTTTAAGTTTTTCAGAAGCTTCACGAACCTGGTTTTCGTTAGTGATATCACAAATTATCCCATTTACAGCATAATTTTTCTTTGCTAGTTCGGCAACAGCATCGTCAAGCCTTTGTTTATTTCTTGCCAATAATACAATATGATAACCCTGTTCTCCAAGAAGTTCGGCTAGGGCATAACCAAGACCGGATGATCCTCCAGTAATGACGGCTGTTTTTGTCATATCTTTAAGCTTTAATTTTATTGTTTAATGGGGGATAATATTTTATAATGCGTTATATATGTTTTGTATAAATCCTTCTTCTTATGTGTTGACGGACTTCATAGCCATTTGTAAACATCAGAAAAGAACTTTTATTTTGCTCTAAAACATTGCTTGAAATAGCGGTTTTTACGCCGTTATCAATAAAATTCTGCATCATGTGAGCATAAAAAATAGCAGGAACGCCTTTAAGTTTATAATCATTTTTAACTCCCTGCATAAGCAGATCGGCAGTATCATTTTTTTTCATATCTTTCAAAATATGAATAAATCCGAATGGAAAAAGTTTGCCTTTTGCTTTAATAAAGGCTTTTGACAATGATAAAAACCCTAATCCAAAACCTACCATTTCATTGTTATTATCCACAACAAAACTTACATATTTTGGATTTACCATTCCAAAATATTGGCTTACATAATGTTTAATTTGTCTTTCGGTAAGAGGTACAAAACCAAACAAATCTTTAAACCCCTCGTTAATTGTATAAAACATTTGTTCTGCGTAAGGCAGAATATCTTTAGATTTTTTGAAATTTAAAATTTTTAAATTATATTTTTGTTTGACAAGCTCACATATTCGTTTAACCTTATCAGGAATTTTATCAGGAATTTTTATTTCATATTGTATCCAATCCACATCTTTTGAATAACCAAATTTTTCCAGATGAACAGGATAATATGGAAAATTATAAATGGAAGTTTGTGTTGATAATTCGTCAAAACCCTCCACTAACATACCCTCTAAGTCCATATCTGTAAATCCCAGAGGACCTTGCACTTTTGTCATCCCTTTTGATTTGCCCCAGTTTTCGACAGCATTCATTAAAGCCGATGAAACATCTGTGTTATCAATAAAATCTATCCAACCATATCGTACAGCCTTTTCATTCCAGATTTCATTAGCTTTTAGATTTATTATAGCTGCAATTCTTCCGACAATTTTTTTATTCTCATAAGCAAGCCAGTATTTTGCTTCACAAAAATCAAATGCAGGATTCTTATCACTAGAAAGAGCTGCTTTTTCGAAAGAATGAAGCGGCGGTACCCTGAATTTATTATCCTTATAAAGCTTATCTGGAAATTTAATAAATTCTGACAACTGCTTTTTAGTTTTTACTTCGATTATCTGAATCATATATGTTATTTTAAATATCTTTCTATAAAAATAATATTCGTTTTATTTTAGATTTACGTTCGCCACGGCGAATTTGATTTTAGATTGGAAATCTGTTTCTAAAATCATAAATTATTTTAAAAACTCATAAAATATATATTCTATTTTGAGTGAGCTAATAATGGAACATTGAGCTTTTGAGCTACTTCATACATTTTTTCTACAGCATAATCAATTTGCTTTTCAGTATGAGTAGCCATAAGAGAAAAGCGGATTAAAGAAGCTTCGCTTCTTACAGCAGGCGAAACAACAGGATTTACGAAAACACCTTCTAAAAATAATGAATTAGTAAACATGAAAGTTTTATTATCGTCCCTGATATATATAGGAATGATAGGGGTTTCAGTCGGTCCAATATCAAAGCCCTTTGATTTAATTTTTGCTATAGCATACGTTGTCAAATCTTTTAATCTTGATATCCTTTCAGGTTCATCTATCAAAATTTTTAAAGCAGTTAAAGCGCTTACTGTGGAAGCAGGGGTAATACTTGCGCTGAAAATTAGTGAACGTGCATTATGTTTAATAAATTCAATTGTGTTATAATCTGAAGCAACAAAACCTCCCAAAGAAGCTAATGATTTGCTAAAAGTACCCATTATCAGATCTACTTTATCTGTAAGCCCAAAATGAGCTGCAGTACCTCTGCCTGTATCGCTCAAAACGCCTAATCCATGGGCATCATCAACCATAATGTTGGCATTGTATTTTTTAGCTAGTTCTGTTATTCCCGGAAGATCTGCTATATCGCCTTCCATACTGAAAACGCCATCTACTACAATTAATTTAATACAATCTTTGGGAAGGGAGTCCAATAACCGTTCAAGGTCGGGCATATTATTGTGCTTGAATTTGAAAATTTTCCCAAATGACAAACGCCCTCCATCAATAATGGAAGCATGATTGTGTTCATCAAAAATTATATAATCATTTCGTCCTGCAATAGCCGAAATAACACCTAAATTTACCTGAAAGCCGGTACTAAAAACAATTGCCGCTTCTTTCCCAACAAATTTAGCCAGTTCATTTTCAAGTTCAATATGAATATCTAGTGTCCCGTTAAGGAATCTTGAACCTGCGCAGCCGGAACCATATTTATCTATGGCTTTTTTTGAAGCTTCCTTAATTAACGGATGGTTTGTTAGCCCCAAATAACTATTAGAGCCAAACATCAAAACTTTTTTTCCTCCAATAATGACTTCGGTATCTTGTTCGGATTCAATAGGTCTGAAGTAAGGATATATTCCCATAGCTTTAGCTACGCTGCTTTTTGTAAATAGTCTTACTTTATCCTGTAATTTATTTTCGTAATGTTCCATAATTATTTTTTTAATCAATCTTTATGTTGTTATATATTTTTAAGTAAAACAAAATTTTTATGACTATCGGCTTTTGCACCTATATTTTGCATGGGGTAATTTACTACATTTTGGTTTCAGGTAAATGGTATAAAGGTATAGGGTATAAGCTGCTCTTTTTTATACATTTATTCCTTTATTCCACTATACCTTTTTCATTCATACAATGCGATAATTTATCCCGTTTTTAGTAAAATATTTTTAAGAATAATTAATACAAGCAACTAATAATCTTTCGAATAATTTTTCTCCAAAATATCTTCTGTTATACTTATAGCAAAATTCATTTAAGTAATTTTGCAAATAATCTTTCCCGTTACAATGATGAATACCTTTAAGTATTTTTTTCGCGTTACCTATAGCGCTGTGAACCCAAGGTAGAGTCTTTTTAACTTCTTTTATATCGGATAACTTGATAATATAATTTCGTTTTACAACCTTTTCTATATCGTTTTGTTTATTATTATCATTTGAAAGAATAATGGTGTCATTATCTGCAATTGCTTCAACTCCCCTGTTAATTTTATTTGCTCGAGAGCCATCCATAACAATCATTTTTATGTGCCCCGCAGGTTTATAAGTATTATGTTTGTTTTTTTCTGATATCGGTTCTATTAGCACTAATACCTTTGCTATTTTTTGATTTTCGCGTACTCTTTTTATTTTGCGATCTTTTCGTTTTTTAGTGTTCGTGGTTTCAAAAAAACTTTCATCTATTTCAATAAATTCTGTCGGTTTGTAATTGGTATCTCTTTTCCCCATTGCTTCTCTTATTTTGTGAAGCATTTTCCATATTGGTTCATAAACATCATGTCGTAATTGACATTGTACTTCATTCGCCGAAAATGTTTTTTTTGTTGCTGACAGCATCAGGATTGCTTTATACCAATATAAATAAGGAAGATGGCTGTTTTCTAATACTGTACCACTTCGGAGGGCTGTTCTATATCCGCATTTTTTACATTGAAAGGCCATCTTATCTTTTTTCCAATAATGAGTTGTATTATTACATCTTTTACAACGTAAGCCATTTTTCTCACGTTCCGTCTTAAAATGCTCTATACACGTTTCCTCATTAGGAAAATACCTACCAAAATCAAGTAAATTCATCAGGCTTTTCTTGCAAAAATACTAATTTTTTGGGTGCAAAAGCTGATAGTCATTAAATTTTTATAGATATAATTACATTAGCGGACTATCAGATTAATTAATAAAAATGGAAAAGTTGGCTTATGTTGCTGGTAGTCAATATGTTTTGGTGCAATGTAATACTCTTCCAAAAGCAAACATAAATAAAAAAACAATACTAAAAAAAATTGAAAGTAAAAAAATAACAATTTATGCTTTTTTAACTTATATAAATGGGTAGATAAAAAATAAAATTTGGTTAAACTTAGAACTTTGCTAAATTTTTATATGAAATTAAATGTAGTTAATCCAACATTAATAAAACGTATAATTATACTGCAAACTGGATAAATTTCCGAATTTCAAAGTCGGCAATCATTGCTGACTGTTGATTGCCATCTGCCCTTATATTATGGGATATTTTATCCCACGCACGGTATAATTACATGCAATTGAGATCGATGATTTTATCGAAGTATTGTTTCAAATTCTGGCGATGAGTTACAAATACAATGGTTACATCATTTTTCAGGCGAACCAGACAATCCATAATTTGCATTTCGGTTTCATAGTCTAATGCTGAGGTTGCTTCATCAAGCAATAATAACTTCGGTTTGCGAATAAGTACTCTTGCCAAAGCTAAACGTTGCCTTTCTCCTCCCGAAAAATGATATTGATAATTTATAATGGAAGTATCAAGTCCTAGTTTTTGAGTTAATACTATCTGATCAGCATTAACCTCTTTCAATACATCTAATATTTGCTCGTCTGATAAATTTTGACCGGAATCCCATATTAGGTTTTCTCTTATGCTTCCGTCAATAAAAAATGAATCTTGTGGTAAATATCCTAGCTCATTTCTCCATATTGAAAGTTTTTCGTTTGTAAGTTTTATCCCATCAACTAAAACTACATCGTCTCCTGCTTTTTGCAAACCGGCGATAATGTCGATAAATGTTGTTTTACCGCATCCCGTCTTTCCGATAATACCTGTTATTTTATTTGCAGAAATTGTTTCTGAAAAATTGATAAAAATAGGATTATTTGGATCGTAAGCGAAGTTCAAATTTTTTATTTCAAGTTTATGGTTAAATTCAATTTTGCCCATTGTTATTTTTTTTTCAAAATCACGATCTGGTATCTCCATATCCAGTGCAAGAACCATCTTAACCGACTCAACAAGAGAAACAATCATATTCATATCGTTATTAATGCCTACAAACTGAGGGAATATCCGGGCAAAGAGCAAGATCAGGACAAAAAGGGATGTAAGTGGGATTTGAACTATTCTATAAGCAATATAAACAACCACAATTAATGATAAAATTCCTGCAATTGTAAACAAAAACTGTGGGACGGCTCTGTTTTTTAGTTGTTTGTATTGAAGATTGAGCATCAGAGTATTCGATTCGTCAAATTTTTTGTAATAAAACTCTTCCGAATTATGAACTTTTGCCATTTTAACAGTTAACCAAAAGTCATCGATATGTTTAAGCATTTTCCTGAAAGCCTGAATATTTCCATCTCCCAGTATCGCAGCTTTTATTAAATATTTTCTTAGAAAAATAAAAACAATAAGCCCCATAAAAACAATGAAAAGAGTAAATTTTATTGATAACATTAATGCTATTGAAATGAATGACAAAATGAAAATAATTTTGGTTGCCAATCCTAAGTAAAAATAATAGTATGTTGTCATTTTGGGAATTTCGGTAGTAAGGACTTGAACGTAGTCGTGTTTACTTTTACCGTTCAAAAAAGTCCAATCACTGTTAATGATTTTTTTAAAAAGCCTCTTTCGGCTTTGATAGGAAAATTCTTGTTGGTAAGCTGCCTGCATGATTGCCTGATAATAGTTAAAAACAGCAACCATTAATAAGCAAATGGCAAATAGAACTAAGATTAGTTCCAAATTTACTCCAATTCCTATGTGATTAAATATTGAATTGAGAGATTCTGTCCATTTATTGTGGGACGTTTTATTTTGATCCGGGGAAATTAATTCCAACAATGGGATTAACAGAACAATAGATATTCCTTGGCTAAAACCTATAAATAAAGTAATAAAAAATAAAAAAATTAACTTTATAGGTTTGTATTTGAAAAATAGGCTGAAACTTTTGAAGATAAACCGATAGTCATGCATGTAATATTCTCCTTTTAATAAAACTGAATGGGCGATACATATAATACATTGTTTTGTAAGATGAATCAAATAATGGTATATCCCGTGGACTAAATGGAATTTGTAAAAGCATTTTGTATTTATAATAAATACCCGGAAAAATAAGCCATTGATAACGAAAGTTATTTATAATGTCATAATTTGATCGTTTTTTACTTATTTCACTGTTAATGATTCTCATGGAATAACTGACAATGTATTTAGGTAGTCGGGCATTATATGTGAAAGGTAGTTGTGTGTTAAAAAACTTTTTTAGAAGATAGTTCGCCTGATTAATAATTCGCTCAGCATTTAAGAGATTTACAAGCGTATTAAATGTTTTGTAATTAACTTCTGCCAAAGGATAATCTTTGATATCAAACAACCATTTAAGACGGTGCCATTTGTGTCGAGATCCATGTATCAATAAATATAACAACTCAAATTCTTTAGTAAAAACATTGAATTTTCGTCCGGCAAATTCTATTTCTTCTGTATTAACGGAAATAAATTCCTCCAATTTTCCTTTTGAAATTGAAAGTTCATGCATAAGTACCCAATGAACTTCCACACATAAATTATTTCCTTTATTAAAAAAACTTAAATGGTGGATATTATTAATGAAAAGTTCCTGTTGATTTTTTTTATGTGGCCAAAATGCTCCTTCCGACAAATTGTAACCATTCTCAAAAAGAATATTCATAACACGTTCAATTTGTTTTTTATCAATTAAAATGTCAATGTCATGAAGTATTCTAACTGTAGGATCGTGGTATATACGGTATGAAAGTAATGGACCTTTCAAGTTGATAAAGTAAATTCCTTTTTGTTTTAGTATATCAGTAATTTGTAGAAAAGATTTTATTATTTCCAGTTGTTTTAATTTTTCATGCAAAAATTCTTTGCTGCGATTTTCGTGCAGAAATCTGTCTATTTGTTGGTGGCTAAGACGATGCCTGCGATTAAGGTAGCTCCTGTTTTGTAATGAATTTACCATATAGGGAAATAATGATCCGGTATCAATAATTATTATTAATATCGAGCAAAGGTAAACTATTTGTCAAAACATTGTTATTCCTAATTTCATTCTTTGACAAATTGACTGTATTTGAGACAGTTTACTAAGCGATTAACAGATTCTCCGATTGATTCATTTGCAGTAAGTAAAGTTATTTTGGGATTCACCGGTTTTTCATAAGGACTGCTAATCCCTGTGAAATCTTTAAGTTCTCCGTTTATTGCTTTTTTATATAAGCCTTTTGCATCTCTTTCTATACATACTTTCAACGGAGAATCAACAAATACTTCCACAAAGCATTCTTCACCAATAATGGTTTTTGCCATAGAGCGATCGGCGATATACGGGGAAATAAAAGCTGTTATTACTACTACTCCTGCATCATTAAGCAATTTAGCTATTTCGGCTACACGTCTGATATTTTCCTGCCTGCCTGTTGCTGAAAAATCTAAATCACGGTTAATACTCATTCTGGTATTATCGCCATCTAAAATTAGGGTATGAACCCCCATATTAAATAAGGATACTTCGAGGTTTCTTGCAATAGTTGATTTCCCCGAACCCGAAAGCCCTGTAAGCCAGATCACGAATGCTTTTTGTTTGTTAATAGCTTCTTTTTGCTGGCGTGTAATCAAAAACGATTCGGTCGAAAGATTTTTATTTAATGGTGAATTTGTCATTATAAGTATTTTTTTACCAGTTCCACATACCGAAGATAAATTAAAGGTTGATTTTCCTTAAATATTTCTTTAATTTTCTGTTTTCCGGAATTTTTATCAATCACTTTTTGTAATACTTCAGGACGAAAGAAGGATAGATGACTTTTTTCAGGAATAGTTTTTAATAATTGTTTAATATATTCTTCTCCGTTATTTCTGTTTTGCCGCGAATATGCTATTCGCAGCCCCTCGCCTTTGTCTCTCCTTGTTCTGATTTTTTCTGTTAATATGCCTTTCATGGCTTCCCTGTATAAAAGTCTCGAATTAAAGTCTTGATATGTGTATTTAATGGGAATACTGAACCAGAATTCCAATAAATCCTTGTCCAATAGCGGGTATTTATATTCAAAGCCATATCGCTCGGCATGGATTGCCCATGAATCCATGCGTTCAGGAATGTGATAATTATGCAGTAAATTCAGCGCGAACCGGGTACGGTTCCCGTAGCCATAAAAGTTTTTTCTGCTATGGAAAAAAATTTGTTTCCAATGTTTCAGAACAAAAAATGGTTCCAGTAAACGAAGTTTTGACCAGTCAGTATATTGAGTTTTATAAGTATGCACTAAACCAAAAGGGATCAGCAAAGGAAAAACCTCCCTCCACATTCGTTTGATGCCTGATTTAATACCCGATTTAATAATAAATCGTCCCAAGGTGAACCATTTGAAGCTGAAAAATAAATGATTGAAAGTCCCCCGGGTACTTAATGAAACAAATTCGTCCCCACCCCATCCGCTGAAAAGTGTTTTTACGCCATCATTTTCTGCCATTTTCATAGTTGGGTGTTCGATGTGCTGCGTTTCAAATTCCGGAATAAGAGCATCTATAACAGCTTCGTTTTCTTTTAGTTTTAAATAATTTACAGGGATACCTTTTTCCTCGGAAAAAGCATCTATAAATTCTTTTTCATCTGCTCCTTCATATTCTCCTTCAAATTCATCAGGTGTCCATGAATATCCATACAGTTGTGCTTTATCTTCTGTGTGATCTACTATAATTGAAGCTACACCACCAGAATCTATTCCTCCACTAACATGTACTCCTGTTTTATCCTGTTCCATTCGATTAAGTGTAGCTGAAACTAATAATTGCCTCAAACGAGCAACAGCGTCATCAAAAGAAAGATTTTTGTACTGTCTTATTTTTTCAGGTTTCCAGTACTTTGTTGATTTTTTCCGTTTAGGTGAAAAAGAAATGAAATATCCGGGTATAACTTTTAAAATATTTTGAAATACTGTTTGGGTGTAATTACCTTTAAATCGAAAAAGATGATTGATAAATTTTTCTTCACAAAGAGAAGCGCTTACCAATCCTGATTTTACCAGCCCAAACTCATGTGAAGCAAAAATCAAACGGTTTTCATGAAACCAATACACTAAAGGGCGGGTGCCGATATGGTCACGAAACAAATATACTTCGTTTTTTTTACGGTCAATTATTACAACTGCATAATCACCGTTAATATGGTTTGCACATTGTGTGCCCCAATGTAGATATGCTTTCGCAAAGGCTTCTT
>JAAXXA010000423.1 GCA_013334735.1 Bacteroidota bacterium | reverse complement strand
TCCACAATGGCTTGTGTTGAAAGAAAAAATTGAGACAATCGTTGTAGATTTTGCAAAGAAAATTTACGATTTCAAATTTGATTTATTGTTTGCACTAAATGTTTATAAAAATGATGGCACAACCTTACTAGGGCCCCTGGTTGGTCCTTATGGTAGCGTTGCAAGCGGTTGCAATGGGACATGGGGTTTTTGGAATCCAACCGGAGGATTAACTGTTCTGTCAGCATCCGATTGTGCCGAAATTTTATACCGTTCGGTGATATTTTATTATTCAACCACCGATTGCACTGGAACTACAGTATATTTGGGGAACGGAGGTTATGTTACAGATGGAACCTTATTTTTATACAGCACTCCTTCAAACAATACTGGTGGTACTAGCATAAATTCTCACAGAGAAAATGGTGTATGCACTAATTTTCATGAAAGTTGGGGGTATTTATGCTACCCGCAAACCGCAAGCAGCACTCAAACATATTTTTCAACAATATGCTCAAGCACCGCCGCCGGTCCTTGTAAAGTTCACTAAGTTAGATCGAAAAACAAGTTAAGTAGATTTGACTTCAGGCAAAAAACACTCTTTGATTGCTTGAAATGAAATTACCTGCTCATAAATTTGAAACAGAATTAACAACATATACTCTATCCTCTCCTACTCCTATCCTGAGAGTCATATTTGTACAAGAAAACAAATTATTTTTTGTGTAAACACTAATTTAGTACTTTTGCAAAAAAACCAGATATGACTATTAAAAACATTCGTTTGTTATTAATTATTCTATTAAATTTGACTATATGTCTTTTGTCATTTGGTCAAAATAAATCGGATAGTCTCCTCAATATTATAAAATCCGGTAAGTACGACTCTAATATGGTACTCGCTTTTGCCGGGTTATGTGATGAATTTCATTATAATGATCCTCAAAAAGCCATCCTGTATGGTCAGAAGGGATTGATAGTGTCTGAAAAAATAGGTTATATAAAAGGTTTTGCTATTTGTAACAATAATATAGGCTCTGTTTATTATAATCAGGGTAATTATAAAACAGCATGGGGTTACTACCAGAAATCTTTGAAAATTTATGATTATTTATCTTTAAAAAAAGAAGTTTCAGATTGTTACCAAAATATTGGAAAGATATGTAACAAAGAGGGCAAATGCCTCCAAGCTATAGAATATTATCAGAAATCCATGGAAATAATAGAAAAATGTGGAGATAAAAAAAGATTAGCAAATTGCTATTTAAATATTGGCAATCTTCATAAAGATCAGAGAAATTCTATACAGGCATTAAAATATTATAAAAAATCTTTGAATATATATGAAAAACTGAACTGCAAAAAAGGAATGGCTGATTGTTATAACAACATAGGCAATATTTATACTTATCAAGGTAATATTTCCCTTGCACTTGAGTATTTTAATAAATCACTGGAATTTTATATACTTGCCGAAAATAAAATTGGAGAATCTGCTAATTACAACAATATTGGAACTATTTACGCAAAACAAGGCAATTATGCAGAAGCATTAGAATATTTTAAAAAATCATTAAATATAAAAGTAGGACTTAATGATGAAATAGGAATTGCCGGTTGTTGCACTAATATTTCCTATTTGGATTTGATTCTGAAAAATTATCCGCAAGCATTGGAATATGGGTATAAAGCTTTGGCTATTGCAAAAAAAATAGAGGCTTTTGATATGAAACAACAAGCGTATTTTAACTTGTCTGAAATATACGATAACCTTGGCAACATTAAAGAAGCATTCAAATATTATAAACTATACTCAGTTACGAAAGATTCAATATTAAACAAGGAAAGCCAGAAAAAAGTTGCTGAGATGGAAATAAAATATGAAACGGAAAAAAAAGAAAAAGAAATTGATAGGCAGAATACTAAAATTACTCTACTGGAACAGGGAAAGAAAATTGAAAAATATAAGCGTAATGGATTGATTGCAGGAGTACTTGTTATATCTCTTGTAAGCATTATTATATTATTCAATCTTAGGAAACGTATTAAATTGAATAATCAATTATTCGAAAACCAGAAGAAACAGTTTTTCACCCAGAAACTGCTGTCTGAAGCTGAACTTAATAATGAAAAACTTAAAAGCATACAACTAAATAATGAACTGGAATATAAAAATAAAGAACTAATGACTTTTGCATTATTTATCACTCAGAAAAATGAAATTCTTAAAAACATAAAAAAACATATAAATACTATTTGCAAAAAAACCACTAATAATGATAATATTCAGTTAATTAATCAGTTGTCATCTGAAGTTAGCTACTATTTAAGTCTTGAAAAAGATAAAAAAGAATTTCAAGCTCATGTAAACAATATTTATCAATCTTTCTTCATGAAATTAAATGAAAAATTTCCTGATCTTACTGAAACTGAAAGACGCATTTCATCCTTGCTTCGTATTAATTTGTCTTCAAAGGATATAAGTGTTTTGATGAATATTTCTGCAAAAGGCGTTGAGATGAACAGATACCGCTTACGTAAAAAATTAAATCTACCTCCCGAAGAAAATTTATCAGAGTTCCTAAATAAAATTGGCTAACACTAAATTGTGGACTTCGAGAAATTCCGTTAATATAAATACTTTCCACAACTGTAGATATGTCTCAAACTAATTGTTAAATATTGGGGCTGAAACCACTATAAGTATTTTAATTTTTTACCACAGACTCAGATTAAATATGCTCTGCTATCAAATTCTGAGGTATTTATTATTGAAATAGTGTCAGTTTAATAACCTTGGACTTCATGTCCTGAAAAAGGAACAGCTGATATTAATGAACTTACTTCCTGCCTAAAATAAGTTTGGTTATATTGTCAATAATGTGATAATGTAATAAAATTACTTCCTTAGCTTGATGCATATGAGTAAGCGTGAAACTTTTGATGTATGGAATGTGTCGGTAAGCCCGTATCAATACTAGTTTGTTAGTCCCATCTATTGATTTTATATATAAAAATTTCTGCTATCTAAGTTTTATATTGATATTCAGTGTGTTGTGTTTTGCGAATCCTTGTTTTTTGAGTGGTATTGTAGGGGCATTTTTTTTAAATGTAAGGGGTATTGTAGGGCAATATATTTCTAGACGGGTATTCTGATACTATACATTTGTTCCTTTTTTGTTCCATAATTATAATATTATATCGTTATATTTTTTACACTTGTGTAAAATGTTTTTCTAAAGTTAAAAACTATAAACATCAATTTTTAATTAACAATTCGCTTCGGTGAACGAACTAATAAGCAACGAATAAAATTTTAAATCAATGATTATGAACTTAGCAAAGCATTCGCAAATGACAGATAAAAAACTTACCTGCGGTTTTACAAGCACTTGCGCTATGGCAAGTAGGTACATATTAAAAACTCTTCGTACCAGAATGAGTCCCTTATCCCTTGGTTCCCCTGAGTGTAGACGAAGGGTACCTTATGCCTTATACCTCTTTTTAACTTTCAGCTTTATAACTTTACAAACTTTTAACTCTTTTTCTCAAGGGGGCGCAGCCATAAACACAACTGGTGCATCAAG
>JAAXXA010000422.1 GCA_013334735.1 Bacteroidota bacterium | reverse complement strand
AATTAAAATATTGTTTTAAAAAACTATACTTTTTTTTACATATTTTCTATCTATAAATTTAAATATTTATAATTCAACAACCTATATAAAAAAAATCACTTGTCATTTTTTCGACAAGTGATTTTAATAAATGCCCAACGGTCATTGCGAAAGCTTTTCGCCCGATACTATCTCCTTGTAATAGAGATTGCTTCGTTCCTTACAATGACGTTCTATTTCTTTTTATCTTTTATTTTTTTTATCCCGTAAAGAGCGCTGGCAATAAGCATAAAGATTGCGCCACCATCCAAAGGTGTTTCAACACCACTACCTACAGTTCCATCTCCGGCTCCGGGACCTCCACCGGGACCTCCCGGCTGAGCCATAATAGCTGTTAATCCAATAAAGAAAAATATAATTATAAATGCTGTTTTTATAGATATTGATTTCATAAGTTTATTTTTAAATTTTTATTTTTTTTATTATTGAATTGCTATTTTTTTACATAAAACATCTTTATCGGTTTTTACCTTAACTAGATAAATACCGGCAGAGAGAGAACTTATATCATTTATTAAATTTGTATTTTCTAATAATTTACGTCCGTCTAAAGTGTATAATTCAACAGAATTGACATATTGATTTTCTACTTTTACGTAAAGTGTTTTATGATATGCGTAAGCATTTAATTGACTTTGTGATTTTTCATTAACAGATGTAGTGGTCGACACAATCATAAAACGACTTAAATCGTCTGTCGGGCTTGCTTCAAAATTATAAACATCACCGTTATAAATTATTTCCTGCGTTACTTCATCCAATAAATAAACTTCGTTATTTACCATGGTGTGTGTAAATATAAGTGTATGTGTACCACTTACTCCTGCCTTAAAATAAACATCTCTATTGTAAATATTATCAATGCTTGACAAGCAAGAAACTGCCAGATTTTTGTCATCTTTCATTGTATATAGCATCGGTGCAGTTGTTTCGCCGGCAAATTTATTTGCATCCAGATCATAATCAAAACCAGCAGATGCTGTATCGTTTAAGGCAATAATTGTTTCATCCGAATATGAATTCAGACTGTTTGAAACTTTAATGTTTATTTTATCAGCTAAAGTTTCATCGCTTTTCATAAAAGCAATAGCGTTATGAACTCTAACGTTATTATTCATTGTTAACGAACCGCCGCCGGAGTTTGCCTGAACAAAAAATCCCTGTCCCATTGCTATATAACGAGAGCCATCGTTTGTTCCTATAGCACCATTATATGTGGCATATTGTCCTATATTTGGGTTCCAAACATATATTGTAGCTGCAAGATTTGTTTTTGTCCAACCACTGGCAGCATTCCAATCTATTGCAGAAGGATATGGATTACCAACAAGATTGTAGCCATTGAGAGTTAGGGGAGTTAAAATAGGTCCTACAGATCCGTTATTCGGAGTACCTGAAAATACAGGTATTGCATTGGAATTTGCCCATAATGAATAGCCTTGTCCAACGCCAAGAGGATCCGTTGTTGATGTAATATATGCTCCAAAAATATCAGATCCTTCCAAATATGGTCGCAGATACAAACCGTTTAATACACCAGAAAGAGCCGATGTAACAGGAGAAGAAACCAAATGCCATTTATTGGATGCTATAGAACGCGCCACTTTAGTAGTTCCTGTTCCGGAAACTGCACCGTTGGTTAACAATGACCCATCGCCTAATACTGTTGACTTAATTGATAAAATTCCATTATTAATATAATTCCCGTTTATAGTAAGCGCTTTAGCAGCATTAATGGTAAGAGTTGCTCCGCTGTTTATATATAAATTATTACAGGTAGCAGGAGAGCCAATAGCTGAAGTTATTAAAGGCGCTGAGCCTAAGTTCCATTTATAAACACCAATATTATCAGTAGCAGCAGGAGTTGTATTTCCCGACCAGTTTCCGGCTGTATTCCATGCATTACTTTCGCTGCCAATCCAAGTGCTAAATGCCGTAGAAGGTACCCAATCTGTTGCTCCATCCATATTAGTCAATGTTCCATTTATTGCATTCGAGGTTAAATCATATAGTTTTATACCATCGCTTTCGTCAAAACGATAGCAGGCAACCAGATTTGCTTCATTTCCGGCTAGGGTTTTTGTCATATTTGAACGAATTTCCGTTTCGGAACGGGTAGTATTCCAAAAACGTACCTCATCCATTTTCCCATAAAAACTTGGTGCAAAATTTTTACCACCTATCACTATTCCGAATGCAGTAGAGGAAGTTGCACTAAGTGTGGTTGCATTTAGAGTTCCTGTAGCATCATAAATACCGTTAAGATAAATTGAAGCAGCGGTAGCTGTTTTTGCTACTGCAACATGTACCCATGTGTTTGTGGGGATATTTGAAACAGATGTAACTATTGTTTGCCAAGCCACTGATTGTTTAGCGATATTAAAAATTAATTTTTTTGAAGCATTATCAATATATAATGAATACTCGGTTTGCCCGGCAAATCCACCTTTTGAAAACAGGCAGCTGTTACCGCCCCCTGTAAAATAGATCCATGATTCAAAAGTAAAAACAGAATTTCCGGGGTAATCAAATTGTGAGTTTACAGCTAATTGAACATAATCATTACTTCCATCGAAATCCAAAGCATTTCGCGAACCGGCTAATGCGCCTGAGTTTTTCCATGTTGGTACATTTAATAATGTTCCGTCATTATGATTTGATGTAGCATCATATAATGTCGTTCCACTTCCCTCATTAAATTTGTAGTAAGCAACAAGACCTGCCTCATTCCCAACTAATTCTTTGTACATATTAGCTTTTATCTGAGCTTCGGTGCGGGCAACATTCCAAACACGGGCTTCGTCAATTTGCCCGTCTGCCCAACAACCACTATTTGTTCGGCATCCGATATATAACGGGGTTTGTGAATCAACTATACCATTTGTATAGCTCTGAGTTCCAACCAATTTTCCATCAATATATATTTTTGCTGTTGTACCATCATAAGTTCCTGCAATATGATACCATTGCCCGAAAGTTAAAGCTACATCGTAATAAGTGTAACACCAATTACTCCAATTGTTTCCAATTATAAAAACAAGCCTATTATTCTCAATTTCAATTCCATATCCTTCACGATCGCCCTCATGAACCAATTTTGAAATTATTGCCTGCCATGAATTGCTTGATCTGTTAACCCATGCCTCTAATGTTACAGTACTCGTTAATCTTAACACGGGATTATTTCCACAATTCACAGCGCTATTATTAGCAGCAGTGAAATTTAATGCATTATTCTGAGAGTTAGAAGAAATGGCAACTAGTATCAACAGAAAAATTGAAAGAAATTTTAGTTTTTTCATAAATAATTAAAATTTAGTTTAAAATTCTGATTTATTATATTGGTGTACGTTAATTACAGCATTTGAACTTAAAAAAACGTATTATGTCATTCAATAATGATACAAAATTAAAATATTGTTTTAAAAAACTATACTTTTTTTTACATATTTTCTATCTATAAATTTAAATATTTATAATTCAACAACCTATATAAAAAAAATCACCTGTTTTCCGCACTTTTTCGGGA
>JAAXXA010000421.1 GCA_013334735.1 Bacteroidota bacterium | reverse complement strand
GATAAATAACATTTTTTAAATAATTTAAGATTTTTGATTTAAAGACTGATTATTGATTATTATGAAAAAAATATTTAATGTAGCCGATTACCCGGGCTTATCCGATGAACAAGTTAAACAAAAGCAAAAAAAAGAAGGTTTTAATGAACTTCCTTCTTCAAAACCCAAAAGTATAATTCATATAGCATTCGAAGTAGTTAAAGAGCCCATGTTTCTATTATTGGTTGCATGTGGCACACTCTACCTGATGCTTGGAGATTTACAGGAAGGGCTGATGCTTTTAGGTTTTGTATTTGTAATAATGGGTATCGAGTTCTATCAAGAAAAAAAAACAGAAAAAGCATTAGATGCGTTGAAAGATCTTGCCAGCCCAAGGGCATTAGTTATAAGAGATAGTTTTGAAAAAAGGATCCCCGGTAAAGAAGTAGTTACTGATGATATTGTGGTACTGCAAGAAGGAGACAGAGTTCCGGCCGATGCACTGGTTTTGTCCTGCAATAACCTAATGGTAGATGAGTCATTACTTACAGGAGAACCTGTTCCCGTGAGAAAAAGAGAGTTCAAGGAAGGTGATTTGGATTTTAACCCCGGTGGTGATGATATTCCTTATGTTTACTCAGGCTCAATGATCGTTCAGGGTAGTGGGATTGTAAAAGTTGTGGCAATCGGGATGAATACTGAAATTGGGAAAATTGGTAAAGCGCTGGAGTCAGTAAAAGAAGAACCCACAAAATTAAAAAAAGAGATGGGCATTCTTGTAAAACGACTTGCAATTATCGGAGTTTCCCTTTGTGTAATAGTGATTACTGTTTATACTATAACCAGAGGTGATTTAATTAATGGTTTTTTAGCAGGGATTACATTGGCTATGGCTATGCTTCCTGAAGAATTTCCGGTAGTTCTGACAATTTTTCTTGCTCTCGGAGCTTGGCGGATTTCCAAAAAAAATGTACTTACCCGAAAACCTGCTGCTATTGAAACTCTTGGCTCTGCAACAGTTTTATGTACTGATAAAACAGGTACCCTCACACAAAATAAAATGACTGTTACTAAATTATTTAATGGTAGTGATTTTTTTTCAGTTTCTGCTAACACAGAATTTACCGAACCTTTTCATGAGATAATTGAATATGGAATTTTATCGAGCCAGATGAATCCATTCGACCCAATGGAGAAAGCAATTACCAATATTGGCGAAAAGTATCTTCAAAACACAGAACATATTCACACAGATTGGTTGATGGAAAAAGAATATCCTTTATCACGGGAAATGTTGGCAATGTCGAGAGTGTTTAACAGTACCGGTACAAAAGGCAAAATAATTGCCACCAAAGGTGCGCCTGAAGCAATATTTGACTTATCCCATCTTGATAATAATTCGAAGCGCAAATATGATAAAGCTGTTGCCGAAATGGCTTCCGCTGGTTTGAGAGTACTGGGGGTTGCCAAAGCAATTATTAACAACGAAAACCTGCCTGAAATTCAACATGATTTCAATTTTGAATTTGTTGGGCTAATAGGTCTTTCAGACCCTATCAGAGAAAATGTACCTGTTGCAGTAGCAGAATGCCACAAAGCCGGCATAAGAGTAATTATGATCACAGGAGATTACCCTGTAACAGCCATGAATATAGCAAAAGAAATCGGTCTAAAAAATCCGGACTTGTGTATAGCCGGCGATGAATTAAAAAAAATGAGCGAAGATGAACTTTGCAACAGGATAAAAGATGTTAATGTTTTTGCAAGAGTTGTTCCCGAGCAAAAGTTAAACATAGTAAACGCGCTAAAGAAAAACAATGAAATTGTTGCTATGACAGGTGATGGCGTAAATGATGCCCCTGCGCTGAAAGCGGCTAACATTGGAATAGCAATGGGTGAAAAAGGGACTGATGTTGCAAGAGAAGCATCATCTCTAGTGCTTATGGACGATAATTTCGCATCTATTGTAAGTGCAATAAGAATGGGACGCAGAATTTTTGATAATCTTCAAAAAGCTTTGGGATATATCTTCGCTATCCATGTACCCATCGCGGGACTATCTTTAATCCCTGTTTTATTTGCGGATATGCCTTTAATTTTATGGCCTGTTCATATTGTATTCCTCGAATTAATAATCGACCCGGCTTGTTCCATTATTTTTGAAGCCGAAAAAGAAGAGAAAAACGTGATGGCTCGACCACCAAAAAATATTAACGAACCTTTTTTTGGCAGAAAAAAAATACTGCTAAGTTGCACTCAAGGTATCGGAATTCTTGTTATAACAATGCTTGTATATTTTATAGGACTCAAAACAGGTCATTCGGAAAAGGCTGTAAGAACACTCACTTTTGTAACATTAATTGCTTCAAACATTGCCGTTATTATTTCAAATCGTTCTTGGTCGGACAATTTTTTTAAAATAATCCTTACTCCTAACAAAACTGTAAAATGGGTAGTAGGCGGGGCTATATTTTTCCTTTTTCTCATTCTGAATATACCATTTTTATTAAACTTGTTCCAGTTCGAAAAGATTGGGCTAGGAGAAACAATAATATGCTTAATTGCCGGTATTGCCAGTATTACATGGTTTGAATTGTACAAACGATTTAAAATAGTTAAAAACCCTATTTTTTAAAATGAAAACACTGAATTTTCTTTTTCTGGGGATAACAGTTTTCCTGCTTGCTCCGCTTAATGCCCAATGCCAATATACTGCATTAGGAAGTTGGAATATTACAAACGTAAAGTATAAAATTAATGAAAGATGGTTTGTATATGGAGAAGGGCAATTGCGCTCCCTGCAATTTTATGATGACTTTCATTATTTCGAATACTCTGGCGGAGTAAATTACAAATTAAGTAAGAATATGAACTTGGCTTTTGCTATAGGTGATTACAATACATTTAGCGAAGGAGGTAATTTTGTAAGACCAAAAAAAAATAATGAGATAAGAACAGGCTTGCAGATTACATTGTTGCAGAACTTATGGAAAGTTAACATTGAACACCGTTATCGCGCCGAACAACGATTCACTACAAATGGGTTCCGCAATCGTTTCCGGTACAGGATAAATGCAAAGGTACCTTTTGGGAAAGAACTCACTAACTCAAAATTTTACGCAACAATTAATAATGAAATATTTTTTACCGACAAAGAGCCGTATTTTGAGCGCAATCGCTTTATGTATGGAATTGGATACAGGTTGAATAATAGTTTAACAGTACAGGCGGGACACATGTATCAGTTCGATTACAAAATATTCGATGAAACAGGCAGAGGCTTTTTTCAAGTTGCGCTTTTATTTGAACTTTAGGAAGAGAAATAATAAAAATTTCCGAAAATATTATACAATTTACAATTTATGTTTTTATTAACTATGGTAAATAGTTATATTTTTTTAATAATTTTGTTAAATAGTTTTTTCTCATACACAAAATATCATAATTTAAAATACATATAATTATATTTATGGCTATTGTCAATTCTGTAATATCTTGGCTGATGAAAAAAAGGATACATCAAATAGATCTATTCCTTAAATACCCTTATGATGTTCAGTCGG
>JAAXXA010000420.1 GCA_013334735.1 Bacteroidota bacterium | reverse complement strand
AAAAGTTCCATTTTTTATGCTGTCAATTCTTTTCGGAATACTGGCTATTTTGTCGCAACAGCTTGCAGAACCAAGTAATAGTCTCTCTTTTTCGTATAGTTTAATTGAAAGGATATTCCTTCTTTCATATTCTATTGTTTTTTACATCATACAATTTATAGCTCCGTTCAATTTGTCGGCAATGCACTATTTACCTGATAATAATGGTGGATTTTTAGCGTGGCAATATTATGCGTCTTTACCTTTTTTGTTATTCATTATCTGGCTTATATTCAGGAATACTTCCTCAAAATACCGGCAAACAGGATTACAAAAAGTAATGGTATCAGGCTTTTTCTTTTTTTTGATAACTATTTCAGTAATGTTATATGTCCCTGCTGGGTTTACTCTAACTGCTGAGCGATACACTTATATCCCCTACATTGGATTGTTTTATATAGCAGGACAGTGGATTTCGAACATTAGGGAAAAACAATTACGTCTTGCTTTCTTTACAAGTAAGAATGCTGTATTTGCAATGTTTTCAGTAATTATTATTGTATTTTCATGCCTGACATGGGTTCGTATTGGTGTTTGGAAAAATGGGGATGTTCTTTTTACAGAAGTAATTAAAAAGAATCCTTATATTTTTCACGGTTATATGGTAAGGGGAAATGTTAAAAGAAGTAATGGCGATTATCAAGATGCTCTCAAGGATTATAACAAAGCATTGGAATATAAGCCTGGCCTTGTCCTTTGCCTCATTAACAGAGGTATTGTAAAAATAAATCTGAACGATTATAAGGGGGCTATGCAGGATTGCAACAAAGCCATCGCGCTAAAGCCTGATTTTGCTGAAGCATATAATAACAGAGGGTATGTGTATTATGGATTAGGTGATATAAAATCAGCTATACTCGATTATAACAAAGCTATTCTGCTAAAACCTGAATTTGCCGATGCATATAATAACAGAGGGCTTGCTTATGAAGGTTTAAGTAACATGAAATCAGCAATATTTGATTATTCCCAATCCATACTTTTGGAACCCAACATTGCCAAATTGTATAACAACAGAGGTAATGCTTATTTTAAAACGGGTAATGTAAAATCAGCAATAATTGATTATGATAAGGCTATATTGCTGGAACCTGAATTTGCTGAGACATATATTAACAGAGGTATAGCTAATGAAGGACTTGGTAATTTAAAATCAGCGATGTTTGATTACAATAAAGCCATCCAACTGAATCCAAAATCAACTAAAGCATACAATAGCAGATGTCTGCTTAAGATAAATACAAAGGACATCAGCGGTGCTTTGAATGATATCAATATTGCAATAACACTTTCACCTGACAATGCAGAAGCATATAGCTATCGTGGGATTATTAAAATGGCAATACAGGATTATGAAGGTTCCATAGAGGATTTTAATTTTTCTTTGAAATTAAACCCAAATGATAATAGAGTTTATTATAATCGCGGAATATCACGACTGATTTTGAAAGATACCAATGGAGCATGCGATGATTGGAAAAAATCGATGGAGCAAGGAAATGACGCAGCATCACAAATGATTCGCCAATATTGTTATTAAGTCTTTCGTATTTTTATTTTGCTTTTATAAATGATTTTGTAAGTATGATTTTAATTGATTACTTATTTTTATTTTTTTCATAGTATCTATAAAATTCTTTTTTTTGTAGATGTTTTTTGTATATTGAAAATAATTTAATAAAATTATATATTTACAAATTTTTCTTGACATTCAAAAAAAATATAGTTAACTTTGTTTTGATTTACTTATTTATATAATTGTTATAAATACTCAACATTTAAGACACTATAAATAAAAACATACAAAAATGAAGCAGATAAAAATAATTTCCCTTATGATATTATCTATAGGGTTAATGTTTATAATACTATTAATAAATCCCAAAGGTATATTTAACATTTCCCAAGGAAAACTTGATGCACCAAGGGAAAGAATTCTGACTTACCAAATAATAAAGGAAAACAATAAAACCTTTGTTAAATATAGGTATATTTCGAACAGAGAGTCACCTGCTGAAAAGGGAGAGGATATTACAAAAAGAACTAAAAATGCTAAATTTTTTAAACTAGGCGAAAAGAATGGAAAAGAAGTCTGGCAGTCAAAAATATATTGTGTAGAATCTACATGGAAAATTGACGGTAAATGGTTCGCAATAGAAACAGGCACAACTTCATCAGGTAATTTTTTCTGGCCACAACTTACTTTATTTGATAAATTGGGAATGTTGTTTCTGGGAAATGCTTATGCTACCACAACTAGTTATACAGCAAATGGATCAGGTGTAGGAGGAATTACCCGATGCACAGGAAGCGGAGGAGACTGGGAAACTTTTCATAGCGATGTAAGCGGAAACAGTGTAAATGCAGGAGGCACGAACATGGAAGTAGATGGTGAAATGTATTATTCAGGCTGTAACGTACAAATAGGAAGAGTGTTTATACCAGTTAACACATCTGGTTTAACTTCTAGCGCGAGTATAAGTTCCGCCGTTTTATATGTATATGATATGGGATATTCATCTGGAGGAACAGTAGGAGTGGTACAAACATTCCAGGCAAGTCCCACAGGTTTGGTGCTTTCTGATTATTCCAAATGTGGAAATCAAATTACCAATCCTACTGAAGGAGCAAGCAGAATTACTTTTTCTGGTGGCGGAGGTACCGGTTGGAATGGATGGACTCTAAACTCAACAGGTTTAAGCTGGATTAGTAAAACCGGGTGGACATATCTTGGTTTACGTGAAGCACATGATATGGATAATAATTCAGCAGGAATTTGTAACCAAAGACATTATAGAACTTTCGCAGGACCTGCGTCAGGCAATCCTCCATATTTGAGCATTACATATACTATCACATGCAACGCCCCTTCCATTTCAAACCAACCGACATCACCCGCTTCTATTTGTTCGGCTGGAAGCGCAAATATCACCGGTTTAGCAGCAACAGGCGATACCCCCCTGAGTTACCAGTGGAAATATAACAGCTCTAATGTTACTGATGGGACACCTTCAGGAGCTTCTTATACAAATCAAACTACAGCAACATTGTCAGTGAGTGGAATAACAGGAGCTGGCAATTACCAGTATAGTTGTTATATATCAAATAGCTGTGGAAATATAACAAGTAATCCTGCTACAGTTACGGTTCTTCCCATTTTTACTGCAGGAAGCATTCTGACTACCGGACAAACAATTTGCTATAATTGCAACCCAGCACAAATAGGTAGTTCAGTCGATGCAAGCGGCGGCAATGGCTCTATTTCCTACCAATGGCAAAGCAGTACAACTAGTTCATCAACCGGATTTGGTGATATTTCAGGGGCAACCTCTGCAAGCTACGATCCTCCTGCCGGTTTGACTGTAAACACATGGTATCGGCGTCAGGCAAAGGACGGCACATGTAATACAAGCTTTACTGTTTCATCAGGAGAATGGTTGGTTACGGTTACTTCCCCCACTACAGTTGATTGGAATAACAGCAATGTACAGGAAATTACTTTAGCTGCCGATCGTTCCTTAGTTTTTGCAAACGGT
>JAAXXA010000419.1 GCA_013334735.1 Bacteroidota bacterium | reverse complement strand
GTCGCTATGAGTTTTCTTTCTTCGCGGCTCTGCGCCTTTGCGTGAGTTTTATTTATTTTTTTCTCGCTAAGACGCCAAGTCGCTATGAGTTTTCTTTCACTGCGGCTCTGCGCCTTTGCGTGAGTTTATATTAAATTTTCATCCAAAAACTCCTTTATCGTTTTATAAATATAATTAAGATCATCGTTAGAAATGCAATAAGGAGGCAGGACGTAAATAATATTGCCAAGAGGGCGAAGTATAATGCCTTTGTTTAAAAAAAAATTATATACACTGTCGCGTAAGGAATTTAAGTAAGAAGTATTATCATTTGTTTTAAGTTCAATAGCTAAAATTGTCCCTGTTTGCCTTATATCAGTTATTGCAGAATGCTCTTTTATGCTGTTAAAAAAATCCGAATGTTTATTCTCAATTCTTTTTACATTTTCGGCGCATTCAGTTTTTTCGTACAAATCAAGGCTGGCAAGGGCGGCAGAACAAGCAACAGGATTAGCAGTATATGAATGTCCGTGATATAATGTTTTGGTTTTATCATCGGAAAGAAAAGCATCAAAAATTTCCTGCGAACAGGATGTAACACCCATTGCCATTACCCCACCCGTTAAACCTTTGGAAAGGCAATATATATCGGGTTTTTCATTAATATGATCTGTAGCAAAAAATTTTCCGGTTCTATGAAAGCCTGTCATTACTTCATCAGCAATGGTAATTACATTATTTATTTTGCAATAAGCAACCATTTTTTCCAGTATTTCCGGTTCATACATAAGCATACCGGCAGCGCCCTGAACTAAAGGCTCAAAAATAAAAGCCGATACATCATCTGTTTTTAAAATTTCTTTCAACTGTTCAAATGAAGCCTCTTCCCTACCCTTTACAGGTAATTCAATAAAATTTACATCAAATAAATATTGAGAAAAAGGATTAGTAAACAAGCTGCGTCCGCTAACCGACATTGCTCCGAAAGTATCTCCATGATAAGCATTTTTGAATGCTACAATTTTTCTTTTAGTGCTTCCTTTGTTCGAATAAAATTGTATAGCCATTTTCAAAGCTACTTCTACAGCTGTTGAACCGTTATCGGAATAAAAAATCTTTTTCTGATTTTGAGGAAGATGCTGCAACAACCGTTCAGCAAGCTCTACAGCGGACGGATGAGTAAATCCCGCAAAAATAACATGCTCAAGCGTGTTCAACTGTTGCGATACTTTTTCAGAAATATATTTATTCGAATGACCATGTGTGTTTACCCACCACGAAGAAATTGCATCAATAAATTTTCTCCCGTCTTCATCAAAAAGATAAGCGCCCTCTCCTCTAACAATGCCAATAGATATAGCACCTTGCATTTGAGTGTATGGATGCCATATTACTTTATTATCACGTTCAGGAAGTTTCATTTTTTATAAATCAGAAATGATATTTTTATTAAATTTTTGAGTCGGGAGGTACATCACGTGTAATCCACTTATTACCGCCTATTACAGAGCCTTTTCCAATAGTTATTCTACCAAGAATAGTTGAATTTGAATAAATAATTACATCATCTTCAACAATCGGATGTCGAGCAATTCCTTTTATTGGTTTGCCATTTTCATCAAGCGGAAAACTTTTAGCGCCAAGCGTTACACCTTGATAAAGCCTAACATTTTTTCCAATAATTGTTGTTTCACCAATCACTGCACCTGTTCCATGATCTATAAAAAAATTCTCTCCTATTGTAGCGCCCGGGTGAATATCAATACCTGTAAGCGAGTGCATCATTTCGGCAATAATTCTCGGAATCAGTGGAACATCAAGCAAAAGCAATTCATGCGCTATACGGTAATATGTAAGAGCAATTATGCTGGGATAACAAAATATAGTTTCGCTGTAACTTTTAGCAGCAGGATCTCCTTTATAGGCAGCAACTACATCTGTTGACAACATATATTTTATATGTGGAAGCTTTGAAATAAATTTTGAAACAATTTCTTTTGCTTTTATATCGCAATCAAAACACTTTTTCGTGTTATCAACACATTCAAAACAAAAACCTCTTTTTATCTGCTCTGAAAGTAAACGTATAATATTATCAAGGTTAGCGCCTATGTGATATTCAATAGTTTTATTGTTTATTTCGGAATGTCCAAAAAAACCCGGAAATAAAACTTTTTTTAAGTCGAGCATTATTTCATTTAAACTATCTATCGAGGGCATAGAAATAGCCTGAGAGGATCTACTATTTAAAAAATTATACGTTTTTTGATCACACAATTCTTTTACTACAGCATCAAATGCTTTAAGATTACTTTTATTTTCTGTCATTCTATTCAAATTTATATAAATCCGTACTTAAGTATCTTTCGGCAGTATCGCACACCATAAATACTATAGTTTTGCCTTTGTTTTCTTTTCTTTTTGCAAGCAGCAATGCCGCCCATGCGTTAGCTCCCGAAGATATACCACACAAAATTCCTTCTTCTTTTATCAATTTTTGAGCAGTTACAATAGCATTCTGATTAGTAACGGTAACTATTTCATCAATAATTTTTACGTTTAATATATCAGGAATAAATCCTGCGCCAAGACCTTGAATTTTATGAGGAGAAGGCGCTCCCCCTGATAATACAGGCGAATCGGCGGGTTCAACGGCTATTGCCTGCAATAAAGGATTTTTTATTTTTAAAACTTCAGCTACACCGCTTATTGTTCCTCCTGTTCCAACGCCCGCGACAAAAATATCAATCTTTCCATCAGTGTCCCTCCATATTTCTTCGGCAGTAGTTTTCATGTGTACCTCCGTATTTGCAGGGTTTGAAAATTGCATGGGAATAAATGATTTTTCATGAAGCGCAGATAATTCGTCTGCTCTTTCAATAGCCCCTTTCATACCTTTTGTGGCAGGTGTAAGTTCAATTTCGGCACCAAAACCTTTTAAAATATTTCGGCGCTCTATACTCATACTTTCAGGCATTGTTAGAATTAATCGATATCCTTTTACCGTGCAAACCATAGCTAAACCAATGCCGGTATTTCCACTGGTAGGTTCAATAATTACTGTAGATTTATCAATTTTACCTGTTTTCTCGGCATCATTAATCATTGATAGAGCAATCCTGTCTTTGACTGATGATGAAGGATTAAAAAATTCTAACTTAGCCAGTACAATGGCTTCGCAGTTTTCTGAAATTTTATTCAATTTAACCAAAGGTGTATTACCTATTAATTCAAGAATATTGTTTGCAATTTTCATATATTTAGTGAGTATAAAGTTAATTAATGTCTGTCCATAATGTCAGCGTTTTTTGAAATAATTAATTTGAGAACAAGGATTACTCACAAATTATTAGTTTTTCAAAGTGTTCGTGAAAACGCTACGCTAAGTTAACGATTTTAGATTTCTGATTTTCTGGTACTTCTAAAATCATAAATCAGTGTTCCTTGTTCTTAAATCAAAAACATCATACATTACAGACAGACTCTAATTACAGTTCAAACCTACGTGAATTTTTATTAAGAAACAAATTTTTAAAAATAAATACATTTTACTAACAAGTTTGTTTGATTTTTTTGATTCTTTTTTACAAATTTTAT
>JAAXXA010000418.1 GCA_013334735.1 Bacteroidota bacterium | reverse complement strand
TTATAAGATCTTCGGGAATGTATGGAGCGCCGGCCGTTACAATAATTCCATCAAAAGGAGCATAAACAGGAAGTCCTTTATAACCATCTCCGTAAAACATTTTGGGATTGTACCCAATTGATGGTAAAAAAGATTTAGTTTTAGTATATAAGTTTTTTATACGCTCAATAGTAAAAACTTTTGCGCCCATTTCAAGCAATACGCATGACTGATAGCCCGATCCCGTGCCTATTTCGAGTATTTTATATCCTTTTTTAACATTAAGAAGTTGTGTTTGAAAAGCAACTGTGTATGGTTGCGAAATCGTTTGCCCGTCGCCTATTGGAAAAGCTTTATCCTGATACGCAAATTCTAGAAAGGAGGAATCAATAAAATAATGGCGGGGTATTTTTTCAATCGCATCAAGAACAAGTTTGTCGTTAATTCCCTTATCACATATTTCCTGAACTAATTTTTTTCTAAGACCTTTATGTTTATAAGTTTCTTTTATATTCATTTTCAGTAATTTTCGATATTTATTGCTGTTTAAATCTTTTGCGAAAATAATGAAAAATGATTATCATAAAAAATTACTTTTGTGAAAAATAAACAAAATGAAAAAATTAAAAATAGGTGTTTTAGGCGCGGGTCATTTGGGAAAAATTCATATCAAATGTATAAAAGAAATTGAAAATTTTGAATTTATCGGATTTTACGACCCTGATATTGAAGTAGCTAATACTATTGAAAAAGAATATAATATACGCAAATACGATTCAATTAACGATCTTATAGATGCCGTGGATGCCGTGGATATTGTTACACCAACAATCTCTCATTTTGAATGCGCTTCAATCGCATTAAGAAAATCGAAACATGTTTTTATCGAAAAACCTCTTACTACAACTGTTAGTGAAGCAAAAACGCTTATAGAACTTACAAAAGAAGCAAATGTAAAAGTACAGGTAGGTCACGTAGAGCGCTTCAATCCTGCATTTATGGCAGCTTTGCCATATTTTAATAACCCTTTGTTTATTGAAACACACCGTCTCGCTCAATTTAATCCTCGCGGAACTGACGTACCGGTTATCCTTGATTTGATGATTCATGATATTGATATTATACTGAGCGTTGTAAAATCAAATATTAAAAAAATAAATGCCAGCGCAGTTTCGGTGGTTAGCGATACACCTGATATTGCGAATGCAAGGATTGAATTTGACAACGGATGCGTCGCAAATCTTACAGCAAGCAGAATATCATTGAAAAATATGCGCAAATCAAGATTTTTTCAACGCGATGCCTATATTGCAGTGGATTTTCTTAAAAAAGAAAGTGAAATAATAAGAATGAAAAATGTTGAAGGCGAACCCGACCCTCTTTCTCTTACTATTGACTTAGGCTCAGGAAAAGGCGTGAAACAAATATTTTTTGAAAAACCGGAAATTGTTCCTGTAAATGCAATTAAAATGGAATTAGAAGCATTTTATGATGCAATAGTTAACAATTCTACTCCTCCTGTAACTATTATTGACGGCCATAATTCTCTCGAACTTGCATATAAAATAATTGAAAAGTTAGATTTAAAAAATAATGTTCTTTAAATTATACGTTGTTAAAGGATCGTACGCATTTTATTTTTTTGTTATTTACATAATAATAACTAATTTCTTTCGTTTCTTTTTGCAGTTTTAATATAACAGCATTTGTAAATGACTTGTAGAAAATCAATAACTTATTTAATAATATTTTTTTTTATTAATATTTTTGCTTCTTGTGAACTTATCAACCCCGAAGAACAGGTTCCCGCGTATATTCATATTGATAAAATTGATTTACAGATTACCGATAGCGAACAGGGAAGCGCTTCGCAAAAAATAACTGATGCATGGGTTTATATTGATGATCAGTTAATAGGCGCATTTGAACTTCCGGTTACATTTCCCGTATTATGGAGCGGAACGCATACAATTACCGTTTATGCAGGAATTAAAGTGAATGGAATTGCACAATTAAGAGCAATTTATCCTTTTTATGCTCCATATCTAATAAATACAAAACTTGTCCCTGATAGTATTATTAATATCAATCCTTTAGTTACATATACAACATCAACGGATTTTGAATGGAGTGAATCTTTTGAAGATGGCGGTATATCTTTGGTGAAAACAATTTATAGTGATACGACATTAGAACAAACTTCGGACAGTTCAAAAGTTTTTGAAGGAAATTATTCAGGAATAATACATCTTGACAATAATAAAAATTTGTTTGAATGCAAAACAATTGATTCTTTTGTACTTCCGTTTAGTGATGTTCCTGTATTTTTGGAATTAAATTACAAAACGAATGAATCAATATACGTAGGTATAATAGCTAACACTCCATCAGGAAGTGAATCGAGAGGTGTTTTATATCTTAATAAATCGGATGTGTGGAATAAGGTATATATAAATCTGAAATCCGCCGTAAATGAATATACTGATGCAACAGATTTTCAAATTTTTTTTCACGTTGAAAAAACTGATGGCGCGCAAACCTCAGAAATACTTTTAGATAACATTAAACTTGTTCATAGATAATATTAATGAATAAAAAGCTACAAGTACTAAAATATGTAATTGCCGATATATCTTCTGCATTTGTTGCATGGGGATTGTTTTTTTATTTTCGCAAAGTAACCATCGATCGTCAGGTATTTCAACTTAAAGAGCAGATATTTATTGATAATAATTTTTTGATCGGTTTGATACTGCTACCTTTTTTCTGGCTAACTTTATATCTGCTTGCCGGTACTTATTCAAAAATATACCGCAAATCGCGATTGAAAGAACTTGGACAAACAATATTGATTTCTATTATTGGGGTGGTCATAATTTTCTTTGCTATACTTTTAGACGATGATGTTAAATCATATAAAGATTATTACCTTTCTTTTCTTATCCTTTTTCTGTTTCATTTTGGTATCACATTTACTTTTCGACTAATAATAACTTCTATAACGGCATATCGGATTCATCATCGCATTATAGGTTTTAATACAATTATTGTAGGCAGCGACAAAAACGCGATCGCTTTATATAATGAAATTGAAAACCAAAAAAAATCTTCAGGTAATAAATTCGTAGGTTTTGTGCATGTAAAGAATAGCGGAGAGTATCCTCTATGTAACAACATACCGCATTTGGGACAGTATAAAAATATTTTTAGTATTATTGAAAAACATCAGATCGAAGAAGTAATTATAGCTATTGAACCATCGGAACATAAAAATATTGATAAAATTCTATCTGAAATTAATGGCGCTAATGTAATTATTAAAGTAATTCCCGATATGCACGATATTCTTCTCGGCTTAGTTAAGATGACTGCTATTTGGGAGGCTCCGCTTATTCAAATATTCCCTGAGTTAATGCCTGCATGGCAAAAGTCAATAAAAAGATTTTTAGATGTTTTAGTATCTGTTCTGTTTCTTACGTTATTATTCCCATTATATGTTTTTGCAGCTTTAGGTGTGAAAATGTCATCAAAAGGACCAATTTTTTATTCTCACGAAAGAGTGGGGCTTCACGGCAAAAAATTTAAAATTCATAAATTTA
>JAAXXA010000417.1 GCA_013334735.1 Bacteroidota bacterium | reverse complement strand
CCGGATGGTATAAAGATAATTTAAAAGAAGGTATATGGTTGCAATACAATGAAAAGGGAATTACTGTTCTTAGAGAAACATATAAAAATGGTAATCTTGTAAAATCGGAAGAAATAAAACAAACTAAATAGTGTCTTTTAGTAATGTTAACGATTCTGGAAATAATTACGAATGTTCAATTACGAATTACGGGACTCGTAATTGTTAATTCGTAATTTGTAATTGTTTCGTTACTTCTAAAATTATAAACTTGTAGTGAGCTTAGTCGAACTATTGGTGTTCCTTGTTCTTAAATCAAAAACAATATTTATTAAAGAATAATAAAAAATTAAAAATGTCGGCAAAGGGTAGGGTATTGATGGCTATGAGCGGTGGAATTGATAGTTCCATAGCTGCTTTATTGCTTCATGAAAAAGGATATGAAGTTATTGGTTTCACCCTAAAAACGTGGGATTATGAATCTTCATGCAGTTCAAAAAAAGAAACCGGATGCTGTAGTCTCGACTCAATAAACGATGCCAGAGATATGGCGGTGAAATTGGGTGTAAAGCACTACGTTATTGATGTTCGGGAAGAATTCAATAAATTTATTGTTGACGATTTTATTCATGAATATTTATCAGGCAGAACGCCAAACCCATGCGTATTATGTAATACGCACATAAAATGGGAACTGCTTCTTTCCAAAGCAAACATGCTTGATTGTGAATATATCTCTACAGGGCACTATGCAAGGGTGCGAGAAGAAAATAATAGAGCTGTGCTGTATAAAGGTGTTGATGAAAGTAAAGATCAATCCTATGTTTTGTGGGGGCTTAAACAAGAATATTTAAAAAGAACTTTATTCCCGCTTGGAGAAATGTTTAAGCAGGATATTAGAAAAATTGCTACAAATCTCGGATTTGATAATCTTGCCAAGAAAAGCGAAAGCTACGAAATTTGTTTTATTCCTGATAATGATTATCGCTCTTTTCTTAACCATAAAATTGAAGGACTTTCAACAAAATTTGCCGGCGGAGATTTCATAACAACAACAGGTAAATTTCTTGGAAAACACAAAGGTTTTCCTTTTTATACTATTGGTCAGAGAAAAGGTTTAAATATAGCAACCGGTATCCCATTATACGTTTTAGAAATAATACCCGATACTAATACTATTGTGCTTGGCGAAAAAGATGAATTAAAAAAAAATAGCATGTTTGCTGGGAAAATTAATATGATAAAATATAAAAATGTTCCTGAAAAAACTGAGGTTCTAACTAAAATAAGATATAAGGATAAAGGCGCTTTAAGTTATTTGAAAATGGAGGGAGATAATGTAAAAGTAGATTTTGTTAACGAAGTAAATGCAATAGCTCCTGGTCAGTCGGCTGTTTTTTATGAAAAAGATGATGTTGTGGGTGGTGGAATTATTCTGTAATAATATTAATGATTTTGATTATCTTTGTATAACACTTTAATTTGAATTTTTAAAATATTTTTATAATGCTTGTTAGAAAAAAAATAATATTGTTTTTGGTAATCTTTTGCACAGGATTATGCTTTTTTTCATGCAAGCACGAAGATGTGCCACCGTTAGATGTGGGCTATGAGTATTTCCCATCAAATACTGGGCATTGGGTTTTATATCAGGTTGACTCTACATATTATGATGATTATACTCATCAGGTTAAAGAATATCATTTCTTTATGAAAGAAATAATTGAGTCAACATATCTTGATAATGAAAACAGACCTACACAGCGTATTGAAAGATATAAACAGATAGATACCTTACCTTTTATTTTGCAGGATGTATGGTACTCAAATTTAACTTCATCAACTGCTGAAAAAGTGGAAGAAAATATTCGTTATGTTAAACTTCAATTCCCAATAAACGAAGGTGAAATATGGAATGGAAATGTTTTTAATAATTTAGATGAACTTAATTATAAATATGAAAATGTTTATGAACTTTACACTGTAAATGGAGTTACATATAATCCAACAGTAACAGTTATCCAAAAAATGGTAAATTACCTTACCGAGGAAAGTAATATGACAGAAGTTTATGCAAAAAATATTGGACTAATATATAAAAAATTTAAAGATGTTAAAAAATATCCTGCTCCAGGGTTGGATTCTATTATAGGTGGTGTTGATTATACTTATAAAATTATTTCTTATGGAAACTAATAAGTTTAAAGTTTATAAAGTTATAAAGTTGTAAAGGAATAATAGCGTAAATAAGATACTTTGATGGAGTTCAATATAATATATGAAATATAATGATTAGGTTATTCCGAGTTTGCCCGTAATGTTAAGTATTAATATTATTTTTGATTTAAGATTGAAAATTAGCTTTTAAATCATAAATGATAATTCTAAAATCTTAAATTATTTCAAAAATTTTTGATATTACAGACAGACTCTATTTCGTTATTTTACTAAGAAATATTTAATTTGAAAAAAGTAATAATTTTAGCATTTTTTTTTGCTTTTAGTTTAAATATACAAGCACAGTTAGCCCCTTTAAAGTATCTGGTAAAATTTACCGATAAAAATAACAGCCCTTTTTCCGTATCAAATCCTTCTCAATTCCTTTCTGCTAAAGCTATTGCCCGTAGAATTAATCAGGGAATATCAATTAAATATAACGACCTTCCTGTATCTCCCGCGTACGTTGATAGTGTCATTAATACCGGCGTTACTATTTTAAACAGGTCAAAATGGTTAAACAGCATTACTATATTCACTGATGATTATTTAGCACTCGCCAAAATTAAATCATTCCCATTTGTTGTAAGTGTTGATAGTGTTAATAAAATATAT
Organism: Bacteroidota bacterium; assembly: GCA_013334735.1. Lineage (GTDB taxonomy): Bacteria > Bacteroidota > Bacteroidia > Bacteroidales > CG2-30-32-10 > JAAXXA01. Next base: position 771 of record JAAXXA010000417.1, on the reverse strand, counting down.
AGTTACGAACATAAAACTACTTTTCCTGAAAAACTAGAATCTTATTCCTCAGATTTATCAAATAAAACAACTAATTCAAATAATGATAATAGTAAAAATACAAATACTTATGATTATGGTTTTGCAAATAATCAAATTTCTATGATTAGCGGCGATTATCTGCATAATAATGGTTATTGTGGGCAGGGAGTTACAATTGCAGTGTTAGATGCCGGTTTTTCGTACGTTGAAACACTTCACATATTTGACAGTTTATGGGCGAACAATCAAATTTTAGGAACAAAAGATTTTGTTGAATCGGGAGGAAATGTATTCAATTCACATACTCATGGAATGATGGTGCTTTCAACAATGGGCGGTAATATACCAGGGCAATTAGTAGGAACTGCACCTAAAGCAAATTATTGGTTGTTGCGTTCAGAAGATGCTTCTTCGGAATATATAATAGAAGAATATAACTGGGCTTCTGCAGCTGAATTTGCCGATAGTGCGGGCGCAGATATAATTAATTCTTCTTTGGGATATTCTGTTTTTTGGGATGCTGTTATGGATCATACTTATGCTGATATGAACGGACATACTGCACCTGCAAGCATTGCTGCTACTATAGCCGCAAGTAAAGGAATAATTGTTTGCAATAGCGCCGGTAATTCCGGTGGAAGTTACAGACCTTTTATTGCCAGTCCTGCTGATGCTGATAGTATTATTACCATTGGGGCAGTTGATGAAGACGAAAATTATGCTTCTTTTAGTTCAACAGGTCCTACTTCT
>JAAXXA010000416.1 GCA_013334735.1 Bacteroidota bacterium | reverse complement strand
AAGTGGCTGCCGATACGGGTTGCGCGGTAATATTAGGCGCGGTAGAATTAACAGCCACTTGTTTCGGAAGTGGAGCGGTATCCTTTACTGTTACAGCTACGGGGGGATTAACCTACCAATGGCAGGAATTTATAATCAGTTGGAATAATGTTGCTAATGCAGGCGTTTATTCAAATGTTAACACTGCTATTTTAACAATTACAAATCCTCCTTTAAGCATGAATGCTAATAAATACCGTTGTGTAGTTAGTGGAACATGCACAAACACAACTTCCGATGGTGAAGCTACATTATCAGTAAATCCAATACCTTTAGTTACAAATGCTGCCACTACCACTACATGTAGCGGTACAGGCCCGAATATATCCTTAACATCAAGTTTGCCAAGTAATTTTTCATGGACAATCGGAACTATTACAGGAGGTATTACCGGAGCCAGCGCAAGTTCCGGCGTAACCATTAATCAAACACTTATCAATCCAAGTAATGATACTGCTGGCTCAATTCAATACATTGTTACACCAACTTCTACAGCAGGTTCATGTGTGGGCGCTGCTTTTACAATAACTGTAACCGTAAATCCAACGCCAACAGTAACAAATACTCCCTTGGCGCAAAGTATTTGTTTGGGAGGCAATACAACATTAGTAACCCTTACTTCTAATGTAAGCGGAACTACTTTTGCATGGACAGCATCCGCAACATCAGGTGTTTCTGGCTTCACAACGAGTGGTTCAGGAACTATACCTGTACAAACAATTTATACCTCTGCATCAACAGCGGGTACAGTAACTTATGCCATTACTCCAACAGCTAACGGTTGCGCGGGATCAGTAACCAATTATGTAACAACCGTAAATTTATTTGCAACAGGAGGAACAATAACCTATACAGATGCTTCGGGTTTAAATCCACGCTCATCACCACCATATTCAGGAGGTTATACAGTTCATGCTTTTACATCAAGCGGAACATTTACACCTAATTGCAGTGGTAATGTTGAAGTTCTTGTAGTTGCCGGTGGCGGCGGGGGAGCCGGTCGTCATGGCGGTGGTGGCGGCGCAGGTGGTTTGATTTATAACTCATCGTTTGCAGTTACAGCACAAGCTTATGCTACAACCATTGGTGCCGGTGGAAATGGTAGTGTTGATTATGCTACCAATGGATCAAATTCTGTATTTGGTTCTTTAACAGCAATTGGCGGCGCAAGAGGAAGAACTTATGGCCCTGGAGATGCACAAGCAACAGGCGGTTCAGGAGGAGGTGGAGCTGGCGAATCTCCGGATTCTCAGTCACCAAATTTAGGAACATCGGGGCAGGGCAATAATGGCGGGCAGGCAAGTTCTACTTATGAAGCCGGTGGCGGCGGTGGTGGTGCAGGAGCAGCTGGAGGAAACGCATCAGTTAAAAATGGTGGTGCAGGTGGTAATGGTTTAGCATACTCTATTTCCGGAACGAGTAAATATTATGCAGGTGGTGGTGGTGGTGGCGCAAGCGGTGTTAGTCCTTATGGCACTGCAGGAGCAGCAGGCTTAGGTGGCGGTGGGCGCGGTGGTGATGGTTATACTGATGCAGGAGTTACAGCAGGAACACCTAACACAGGAGGTGGTGGTGGTGCATCCAGAACATATTCTAATGTTCCTGGAGCAGGTGGTGGTTCAGGGATAGTAATAATTAGATATCATAATTAATTTTACATTAATAAACCGCTATAGAATACTCATTAATTAGAGTCTGTACGTAATGTCGTCAAAAATAAAAATATTGCAAATTGCAAAAATTAAATTGCAAATTGTAAATTTATAAGACTTAGAATTATCAACGCTTATACTGTTTTTCTAATTTTGCACTTTAGATTTTACATTTTAAAATTTGCACTAAATAAACTAATTTCAGGACGATACATTATTTTTTTGCTGTCATACTTCGAGACGCATCGCGACAAACGATGCTCCTCTGCATGACCGGAGCATGAGGTCCCACTGAGGAGAGGCATAACAAGTCTTGTTTTAAAATTTACTTTTTGCCTCGTCTCGAAGTGTAGCTGATAATTAATATTTTTTTTCGGCTGTCATACTTCGAGACGCATCGCGAAAAACGATGCTCCTCTGCATGATAAAATAGTTTTATTACTCTGATTGTTAATTATTTAAAGCACACCGTACATATATTTTCCCATCCATATTTAAAAAAATATTAATTTTAGATTTTTAATTTAAAAATACATGATTGTTTCGCAAATATATAAACCTGTAAATCATATCAGAATAGTTACAGCCGCTTCACTTTTTGATGGTCATGATGCATCAATAAATGTAATGAGACGCATAATTCAATCTACAGGAGCCGAAGTTATTCACCTTGGACATAACCGTTCAGTAAAAGAGATTGTAGATTGCGCCATTCAGGAGGATGTACAAGCTATTGCAGTAACTTCATATCAGGGGGGACATATAGAGTTTTTCAAATATATGCTCGATCTTCTTAAAGAAAAAAATTGCTCACATATTAAGATATTCGGAGGCGGTGGCGGTGTTATCCTTCCGGAAGAAATTGAAGAACTTCATGCTTATGGCATTACTCGTATATATTCGCCTGACGACGGTCGCGCTATGGGCTTGCAGGGAATGATAAATGATGTAATGGAAAAGTCCGATTTTCCTTGCGGTAAAGATGTTAATATTGATTTGAAAAATATTGAGAATAAAGATTTTTGCTCTATCGCGAAACTGATTTCTGCTGTTGAAAATTTCCCGGATAAAATTGGAAAAACTATAGAAAAAATTAGCAAATCGGCTCACAACAAAAGCATTCCGATACTTGGTATCACCGGTACAGGCGGTTCAGGAAAATCTTCATTGGAAGATGAATTTATCAGAAGATTTCTTATCGATTTCCCTGAAAAGAAAATAGCATTAGTATGCGTTGACCCTTCAAAACGTAAAACAGGCGGCGCTTTGCTTGGCGACAGGATAAGGATGAACTCCATCAACAGCCCAAATGTTTATGTTCGCTCTATGGCTACACGCCAATCCAATCTTGCATTATCGAAATATGTTAAGGATACATTGGATATTTTAAAAGTTGCTAATTTCGATCTGATAATTCTCGAAACTTCCGGTATCGGGCAGTCCGACACCGAAATTGTCGATTTTAGTAATCTTACTCTTTATGTTATGACTCCTGAATATGGCGCTGCATCACAATTAGAGAAGATTGACATGCTTGACTTTGCTGATGTGATAGCGCTAAATAAATTTGATAAACGCGGAGGTATGGATGCTTTGCGTGATGTTAAAAAACAATATCAGCGAAACCATCAATTATTTGATAAAGATGTTGAAACAATGCCTGTTCTGGGTACTATTGCTTCACAATTTAACGATCCCGGAGTTAATCAACTTTATAATGCAGTTATTGATACTATAAATAAAAAAAATAATTTGAATTGGAAATCTTCGATAAATATTACAAACGAAATTCCTGAAAAAATATTTATAATCCCTCCACATCGCACCCGATACCTTTCTGAAATAGCTGATACGGTTAGAAGTTACAATAAATGGGTGGATGATCAGGCAGAA
>JAAXXA010000415.1 GCA_013334735.1 Bacteroidota bacterium | reverse complement strand
ATTACTTATTCTTTTTTCACCATTTATTTCTTTTTGTCAAACAAATTCTGGGTTTTTAAAATTATTTTGGTAATTTTTTTTGTTTTAATAAAAACTTTTTTACTTTTGTGGCACGAAAATAATAAATGTGTTATTATGCAAGTAAAAAGATTTGGAGTTTCATTAGAAGAAAATATTTTAGAAAGCTTAGATGAATTTGTTAAAACGCAAAATCTTCCTAATCGTTCTCAGGCTATCAGACATTTAATTAAAAACAATTTATTTGAAACTAAAAAAGCAGGTAACAGTATTGTAGCGGGAGCAGTTGTTATTGTTTACGACCATCACAAACGAGAATTAAATAGTAAATTAATGCAAGTACAACACGATTACCATGAATTAATATTATCGACTCAACATGTACATATTGAACATGACTTATGTTTAGAAACAATTGCTGTTAAAGGTAATTCTAAAAAACTTATTGAACTTTCAAATAAAATTATTGGAATAAAAGGAATCAAACACGGTAAACTTGTTATGACTGATTTAGAATAATTTTTTTTGAAATAACGGTAACACGATTATTATAATAGTAACATAAAAATATTTGATTAAGTAAAATTATAAAAAAAATGAGAAAAAGAGAATTTAAAATTACGAGCATTTTTGTTGCGCTAATGGCGTTATTAAATTATAATTTGGTGGCACAAGAAACAAAAAAGGACACAACAAACCTTTTAAATGAAGTTGTAATAACAGGATCAAAAGCACCGACACAAGCAGGAAATGTAACACAGAAAATTGATGTTGTCAATACTAAAGAAATTCAAAATATTATTTCAGGTAACAGAAATGTTGCAGAAGCAATTCAATATTTACCCGGAGCATCTGTAACCGTATTATCAAGAAACGATGCAAACTGGGGTTCTTATGGCGGTATAGGCCCAAAATACAGTACATACATGATAAATGGTTTGCCTATTGATGCTTTTATTGACCCAATGGGTTTGTCATTAGATGCTTTCGACAGAATTGAAGTACAAAGAGGTCCCGCTTCTGTTTTGTATTCAAATTATCTTTCACAGGATTTTAATGGAAACCAAAGCCCATTAACAGGAACAGTTAATTTAATTATGAGAGAAAAAGTTGATTCTGCAAAAACTAAAATTGGTTTGGGATATGGAACTTATAATACCTTAAACGGTTCAATCTATCATCAAAATCATTTTGGACGTTTGCATTTAGTAACAGGATTAAATTATGAAAAATCCGATTATACAAATTATGGCTCTCCTGGTTCATGGCTAAACATGATTAAAAATCCTGCATATAGCAAAGGAAAAGGTTTTTTAGGAGCTAACTATTTTCTTGGCAAAGAAGAAAAACATAAAATAACTTTGTTTGTTAATGAAATGATTCATAACGGTGATGCAGGAAGACCGAACAGAGGTTTTGATAATGCTTACAGCACTTTTAATTTAGGATATGGTTTTAAAATTTCTGATAAATTAAATTTAAATGCAAAAGTTGGTTACAGATATTATAACAGAACTTGGCAAGACGACAATTATGGAAATTCAACTTTAACGCTTGATGAACAACTTAAACTTGCAGCAGATAACGGAGTAAAACAAACAATTATTCCTGCTGATTTATCTTTATCTTTTAAACATTTAAAAAATAGTTTGCTCACAGTTGGAACCGATTATCAACAAGCATCTTATCAAACATGGAATACCCCTGTTAGCATGGCAAAAACAATTGGAAACGATGCAATAGCAAGTCAAAATGGTGTTTATGTACAAGAAGAATTCCGTCTTTCAAATTTAATTCTTAGAGGCGGGTTAAGATACAATATGATCAAATATGATATTACTAAATTAGGAGGCGAAGCACCTGCAAATAAATCTCAATCATGGAATTGTTTGTTATGGAATACAGGTTTGAAGTATAACACAAAATTTGGTTTAAGCATTTATGCAAATGCAGGAATAAGTTTTATGTCGCCCGGACTTAAATCTATTGGCGGAACAATTATAGCAGGCGATACTATTCATAGCGGACAAATTCCAAATTCAAGTTTAAAACCAGAATCAGGAATGGGAATAGATGCAGGTTTTGATTATGTTTACAATTCAATCTTTGTTTTCAGTATGAGAGCTTTCCAAAATTCAGTTGACGATGCAATAATTGATAATGTTGTAAGACAAAGCCCATCTCAAACCCAATCAATCAATGCAGGTAAAACAAATTCAAAGGGTATAGAAACTTCCTTGAAATATAGAATTAACGATAAGATTGAAGTATTTGCAAATTATACAATACTTGATTCAAAAATCACTAATAAATTAGATACAACACAAAATGGTTCTCAAATTCCTTTTGTTCCTGAAAATGTTTCTAATATTGGATATACACTTTATTTGCCTTGTAAAATTAAAGTTGCTCAATATATTCATACTGCTGGAAAAATTTATGACAGCAGCAATAAATATGCTCGTCAGGAATTTAATTCTCACGAAACAATCAATATGAGTATTACAAAATCAATTTCTCTAAGCAAAAAGAATTCTGTTGATATTTATTTGAACCTATACAATATAACAAACAATAAATATTTAATGCCTTGGCAGTTCCAAGACCCGGGATTTTCATTTATGTGTGGTGCTCGTATTAATTTATAATCTGTATTTAGAACCCTGAAAAGCAAAAAAAGCTTTTCGGGTTTAATTTTTATTATGAGAGATTACAAAACATATATTTCAGTTTTTTTCTGTTTTATTTTTTTATGCTGTAACAACAAAAGCAAAAAAGATAGTACAAATTCTGATTTTATTAAAGTAACTGATTTTCGCAATAAAGAAATCAAAATTAATTATCCGACTAAGAAAGTTGTTTGTCTTATTGAAAGTGCTTTAAGCGGAATATATATGCTAAAAGCAGAAAACAATATTGTTGGCATTTCAACTAATGTATACAATGGCGATGTTTTTGACCAATATAAATTACTTGACAGCAGAATAAAAAACAAAACCATTCCAACACCCGGCAATTGGGATTTTATAAGCATTGAAAACATTGCAGCATTAAAACCCGATTTAGTAATTATTTGGGCTTCACAGTCAGAGGCAATACAATCAATAGAAAATCTCGGCATTCCTGTATATGCTATTATGATTAATAATACAAAAGATATATTCAAAGAAATAACCGACTTTGGTATAATTTTCAATAAAAAAGAAAGAGCCGACAGTTTAATTAATTTTGCAAAAAACGAAATTAAAAGTATTAAAACTACAATAAAAACACGCGATAAAAAGAAAGTTTATTTTGTATGGTCGCAGGGAAAGCTCGAAACATCGGGTAAAAAAAGTACAGTTAATGAAATGATAGAATTGGCATGTTGCGAAAACGTTTGTAATTTGACCGATGAACATATTGTAGTTAATGCGGAAAAAATAATTGAATGGAATCCCGACATTATTTTAATGTGGTATAGCAATCAAAACAAAGCAAATGAAATATTAAATTTTGAAGCATGGGAAAATATAAACGCAGTTAAAAATAAAAATGTTTATCAATTACCTTCAACATTTTATTGTG
>JAAXXA010000414.1 GCA_013334735.1 Bacteroidota bacterium | reverse complement strand
TATTTTTTGTATTTCACGTTTCTCAGCATTTTCAAGCTCCCTGATATCATTATTCATTTCGAAAACATCAGCAGGCTCAATAAAAATTGTTTGTCCTGTTGCCGATTCATCATGAATAAATCCTTTTATACTTCTTTTATAGGCAGCCAAAACAGGTATTACCATTCTTCCGTTACGAATACTTACTTCCATATTATCGGGCACCCAGCCCTGTTTGCGGGCGTTGTTCATAACCTGGGCAATTCTTTTGGCAACGGTGGAATGTTTGGAAATCAACTCCTGCCTTATTTGTAAAAGGACAGGCGAGGCGCTGTCACGAATTTTTCCTTTATCGTCAAGTATTATTTTTAATTGATTTATGATAGATTTATCAAGAAAAACAGAAGATGAAAGTTTTTTTAATAAAGGATATAATGCTTCTTCATTTTTCTTAAAATAAATAATTATCTCCGAAATCGTATTCAAACTACGTTTTAAATCAAATAAAACATCTGTTTCGAGAAAAGCTCCGGCTACAATTACTTTGTTGAGTTCGCTGGTAATATCGTAATAATGATCAGTAGGAAAGTTATCTTCTGAAAGTAATATTTTTTTAAACTCTTCAACCTGAATAAGAAGTTTTGAAATGTTATTGAAATTATTTAAAAAACAAATTTTATCAACAAAAGCCTCCCCCAGTGAGCTAATGCAAAGACCTTTGAGCGAAATTCGTATATTCTCGAACCCGATTTTTTGTTCAAAATGTTTTGGATATAATCCCATTATTTATAAATGATGTTATGCAAAATTAAAATATTATCAAATAGGTTTGCACTTTCTTGTTACTATTTATGAATAAGTTATAATTTTGTAAAAAGTATTAATATTTAATTAAAAAATTTAATCATGAAAACTATTATGAAATTATTTTTTACGATTTCAATTTTTTGTTGTTGCGTAATTACAAATCTTTATGCACAGAAGACTATAGAACTTCATGGTAACGCAGGTAACCTTTATGGTAACGTTATTGGAGGAGTAAGTATGAAAATTGAACAGGACAGTGCCGGTAATTATATTTCGGCAAAAGGATGTTACGATAATCAAAAATTATTCGGTTGCTTTAACATTACAAAACCTGTAGTTACTGAAGTATTTAAAAATTCCGGGACTTACGAATTAAAATTCGATGGATATCTGGATCTTGGAATGGATGGTTCCGGTTTTCCGAAAAACACCAAAGTAAAATATGTAATGTATTTGTTGATTACTTCTACAGCTGTTTCGGGTATGTATGTGGTTGAAAAAATACCTGCATATTTCGATTCCGATCAAACAGGCATACTTAGTCTTTCATATAAAAAGTAATCTTATTTATAATTTTAACTATAGGCTCTATTTCTAAATGTTAGACCATGCTGCGTTTTGAAAAACTTCTTATGATTGGCGCTACTTCCCGTAATTCGGGAAAAACTGAACTTGCCTCAGCTTTTATTAAAAAATTCAGCAAAAAAAATAAAATTGTCGGATTAAAAGTTAGCACTTATCATATTAACGATTCAAATTTTCATGGTCAGCAAAGCCTTCCATTGCCCGACAAATACATTATTATTAAAGAAAGTGAGAAATCGGATAAAGATACAGCCCGAATGTTAAATGCAGGCGCATCGGAAGTTTACTGGTTGCGTACAAAAGTGGAATATATTAACGAAGCTGTTAATGAATTTATAAAACTTATTGATAAAACATCTTTTATTGTTTGTGAATCGAACAGCCTTACTAAGTTCATTAAACCTGATATTTTTATTATGATTCGCAATAATCAAAAGCCTGACAAGGATTCTGCAACGGAAGTAATGAAAATGGCAGATATAGAAATTATTTCAAACGGCGAAAAATTTGTTAATTTTGATATTTCTGGAATAGAGATAGATAAGGGAAAGTGGGTTTTAAGAAAATAAGGCATAAGGGATAAGGCATAAAGGATAGGCACAAGGGATAAGTTATGAATAATGGTTTATAAATTACGAATGTTCAATTACGAATTACGAGTTTTTAATTAAAAAAAACTTAATTTATCATAAAAAATCTGCGTCATCTGCGTTCTATCCATTTTACAGGGTAAATAAAAATAATAAAATGACAACATTCGAAGAAGCATATAACATAGTAATTGAATCGGCAAAGCCATTGGAAACCGAAAACGCACCTATTGAAAGTGCCTTAAACAGGGTGCTGGCATCAGATGTTTATTCGGATATGGATATGCCGCCCTTCAATAAATCGGCAATGGATGGTTATGCATGCCGCAGGGAAGATTTAGCGAACGAGCTTGAAGTGCTTGAAATAATTGCAGCCGGTGAAATGCCACGCGAAATAATAGGCATAAATCAATGCAGCAAAATAATGACAGGAGCCAGAGTTCCTAAAGGCGCTGATGTGGTTATAATGGTTGAACAAACCGAAAACACCGGTAAAAATAAAATAAAATTTACGGGAACAAATACATTTAACAATATAGCCTATAAAGCGGAAGATATTAAAAAGAACGAACTTATACTTAAAAAAGGAACTTTACTAAAGCCGCAACATATAGCTTTACTTGCATCAGTTGGTTGCTGCAACCCCTGTGTATCAAGGCAAGCAAGGGTTGCTGTAATTTCAACAGGAGATGAAATTGTTGAACCTTTTGAAATACCCGGTCCTTCGCAGATAAGGAACAGCAATGCATACCAGATTATCAGTCAGGTAAAAGAAATAAACGCAATTCCTGTGTATATGGGTATTGCAAAAGATGATCTTGAAATAACGGAAGCAATTATTTTAAAAGCATTTGCCGAATGTGATGTAGTAATAGTTACAGGTGGTGTTTCGATGGGCGATTTTGATTTTGTTCCGTCACTTCTTAAAAAAAACAACATTAAACTTTTGTTCGAAAAACTTGATGTAAAGCCCGGCAGACCTACTATTTTTGGAACCTCTGAAAATAAATATATTTTTTGTTTACCGGGTAATCCTGTATCTTCGTATATAATGTTCGAAATGCTTACAAAACCTTTGCTATACGAATTATCAGGGCATCATTATCAGCCTGCAAATATATATATGACTTTGGGGCAAACTTATTCAAGAAAAAAAACAGATAGATTGATTTTTGCTCCGGTTATTTTCAATAAAAACGGAGAATTGGAATTTACCGAATATCATGGCAGCGCTCATGTTAATTCGTTGTGTAACGCCGATGGAATTATTGTTATTCCGATTGGTGTGAGTGAAATTAAAAAAGGAGAAATGGTGCATGTACGACAGATTTAACAGAAAAATAAATTACTTACGTATTTCCATAACCGATCGCTGTAATCTGCGTTGTAAATATTGTATGCCCGAAGAAGGAATTAAATTACTCAGGCATGATGACATTTTATCTTTCGAAGAAATTACTTCTTTCGTTAAAATTGCGGTTGATAAAGGTATTGATAAAGTACGTATAACGGGTGGAGAGCCATTGATCAGAAAAGGTGCTACTAATTTGATAAAATTAATTTCCGAAATTAAAAGAATTAAAGATATTTCGCTTACTACTAATGGAATTTTGCTTGAAAAATAT
>JAAXXA010000413.1 GCA_013334735.1 Bacteroidota bacterium | reverse complement strand
ATTAAGCCAGCACATAGGTGATTTAAAAAACCTTGAAACATTGAATTTTTATAAGGAAACTATTTTACAATTCAATAAACTTTTCAGAGCGAAATCATTATTAGCAGTGGGAGATATGCACCCTGATTATTTATCCACAAGATATATAAATGAATTAAATATTCCTAAAATGTTTGTTCAGCATCATCATGCGCACATTGCTTCTTGTATGGCAGAACATCATCTTGATGAAAATGTAATTGGTGTAAGCCTTGATGGTACAGGTTACGGTGATGACGGTAGTATTTGGGGAGGTGAATTTTTTGTTTGCGATTTAGAAAAATATAACAGGATTTCTCATTTTGAATATATGCCAATTCCAGGTGGCGATAAGGTTTCCAAAGAACCATGGAGAATGGCGATGTCGTATTTATATAAAATATATGGCAAAGATTTTCTGAAAATGGACTTGCCTTTTTTGAAAAATATTCCTTCTGAAAAAATTAATTTGCTTATTCAGGCAATTGATAAAAAATTGAATTGTCCTCTTACATCCAGCGCAGGGCGACTGTTTGATGCTGTTTCTGCAATTGCCGGTATTTGTGCGTTTAATAATTTTGAAGCAGAAGCTCCTATGAGGCTTGAATCTATTGTTGATAGGAGCTGTTCATTAAAATATAATTATTCTTTTGATAAAATTATTTGCTTTGACCAAACAATAAAAGGCGTTGTACAGGATGTTATTGCTAATACTGAATTGCCAATCATTTCAGCAAAATTTCACAATACAATAATTTCAGTAATTTTAGATTTGGCAAATGCAATTAAACAACAATATAATTTGAATAAAGTTGTTTTATCTGGTGGTGTTTTTCAAAATAAATATTTGCTCGAGGGTGTTGAAAAAACTTTAAAAGAAAATAAATTTAAAGTTTTTTCACACAGCAAAATTCCATCAAATGATGGCGGTATAGCGCTCGGGCAGCTTGCAATTGCCGCTAAAAGGCGAGTTAAAAGTTGAAAGTTAAAAGTTTATAAAGTAGATTGTAATTTAATTAATATTTATCAATATTGTAAACTTTCTAACTTTATGAACTTTCTACTTTATGAACTTTATAAACTAAAATCATGAAAATAGAAAAATTTGAAGACATTATCGCATGGCAAAAAGCTAAAGATTTGGCTGTATTAATTTATAGTATTTTTGAAAATTGCAAAGATTACAGTTATAGAGATCAGATACAAAGAGCGTCTGTTTCAGTGATGAATAATATTGCAGAAGGATTTGAAAGAAAAACGAATAATGAATTTAAATATTTTTTATACATTGCAAAAGGTTCATGTGGCGAAGTTCGCTCTATGTTACTTTTGGGTTTTGAACTAAAAAAGTTTTCAAAATCTGACTATGAAAAATGTTATAATCTATCTCTTGAAATTTCAAAGATATTATCCGGTCTAATTAAAACTTTATAACTTTCAATTTTACAAACTTTACAAACTTTATAAACTTTTAACTTTTAAATAATATGTGTATAAGTATTCCTGCCGAAATTATCTCAATTGAAGGTGAAATGGCAAAAGTAAGTATAGGTGGAACAATTGTAAAAGCAAGTCTCCAATTGTTAGATAATCCAAAAATAGGCGAATATGTGCTGTTACATTCAGGCTTTGCAATTGAAAGATTAAGTAAAGATGAAGCTGATGAAACAATGCGGCTTTTAAAGGAGTTGGAGGAAGCAGGTGAAGAATCTGATGTTCAATAAAAATTAATTTTAAATATTAAAAATACTTTTGATGAAATACATTACCGAGTTTCGTGATAAATCTATTGTTCGGTCGTTAGTTAATGAAATTAAAAAGGTTTCGAAAAAAGAAATAGTGCTGATGGAAGTTTGTGGCGGTCATACTATGGCAATTCATAATTTTGGAATTCCGTCGCTGCTTCCCGAAAATATTAAGTTGGTATCCGGTCCGGGTTGTCCTGTATGCGTTTCAAGCAGAAAATTTGTTGATACTGCCGTTATTTATTCTTCTTATAAAGATGTTATCATTACTACGTTTGGTGATCTCATCAGAGTTCCCGGTTCAAAAACATCTCTCGAAAAAGAAAAAGCAAATGGAGCTGATGTCAGAATAGTTTATTCTCCTTTAACAGCAATAGAAATTGCCAAACAAAACCCTGATAAAAAAGTAATATTTCTGGGAATAGGTTTTGAAACTACATCTCCTACAAGCGCTGTTGCTCTTATAAATGCATGTAAAGAAAAAGTAAATAATTTTTCAATTTTAAGTTCTCATAAAATTATGCCTCCTGCAATGGCTGCCCTTATTGACGAAGGTGTAAAAATTAACGGTTATATTTGCCCCGGTCATGTAAGTGTTATAACAGGTTCAAGCATTTACCAACCTATTGCCGAAAAATATAATCTGGGATGTGTCATTACCGGCTTTGAACCAGTTGATATACTTCAGGGTATTTTAATGCTGGTAAAGCAATTTGAAGAAGGAAAAGCAAAAGTGGAAAATCAATATAAACGTGTAGTTAAGCCCGAAGGTAACCTGATAGCGCAACATTCAATGAACGAAGTTTTTGAGCTTCGCGATGATTGGTGGCGCGGACTTGGAGTTATTCCGATGAGCGGTTTTAAAATTCGCGAAAAATATTGTATGCATGATGCTGAAATAACTTTAGCTGTTGATGTGCCTGAACCTCAAGAACCAAAAGGATGTATTTGCGGCGAGATACTTAAAGGATTAAAAAATCCTAAACAGTGCAAATTGTTTGGAACAGCATGCACTCCTTCCGATCCTATTGGCGCCTGTATGGTTTCTAGCGAAGGGGCTTGTCAGGCATTTTATAAGTATGACAGGTTTAAATAAGTTTATAAAGTTAGAAAGTTCATAAAGTTAAAAGGTTTAAAAATACCGGCACTTATTTATATGATCGAATTCAAATTACAAAACCACGAATATATTCCATTGAACAAGTTGATGAAATTATTAAATCTTGTTCAGTCGGGAGGGGAAGCTAATCAGGCGATAGAAGAAGGCTTGGTTAAAGTAAATAATGTTTTGGAAACTCAAAAGCGTAAGAAATTGAGAGCAGGAGATAAAGTTGAGTTTCAGGAAAATGTAGTAAGTATAAGTGCCGGTCTAGAAAGTCAAAGGAAAACGTCATTGTGAGGCGATGCGCTGAGCTTGTCGAAGTGAGGTACGACGAAGCAATCTCTTGTTTTCAATAAATAGATTGCTTCACTGCGTTGGCAATGAAGACAGTGTATTTAAACTTTAGGCACTCCAAGTACTCCAAACTTTAGGCACTAAATAGAGCCTGTCCGTAATGTCGCCAAAAATAAAAATATTGCAACCCTTCGACTACGCTCAGGGTAAAATTGCAAAAGTTAAATTGCAAATTGTAAATTTATAAGACTTAGAATTATTCATGCTTATAATGTTTTTTTAATTTTGCATTTTAGGTTTTGCATTTTAAAATTTGCACTATATATTTTGATACTATGAGTTTACAGACGGACATTAAATAGATAATCTATTATTTAATATACGAATCTCTATGTTATTCAACTCTTTCCCTATAAACTATGATGAGC
>JAAXXA010000412.1 GCA_013334735.1 Bacteroidota bacterium | reverse complement strand
CTTTTGGAATACGACGATGTTATGAACTCACAAAGAGATGTTATTTATACAAAACGACATAACGCTTTATTTGGCGATAAACTTTCCATAGATATTGCAAATATGATGTTCGACGTTTGTGAGAATATCGTATTGGATTCACAGGATGAAAGGGACTTTGAAGGATTCAAATTTGAGATATTGCGGGTATTTGCTACAGATATAGATCTTTTGGAAAAAGATTTCTTCAATATGAACAGCGAGCAAATAGCTTCGGTTATTTATGATAAAATAAAAAAATATTATAAAGAAAAACAGGATTTCTTACAGCAGAGAGTACATCCGATAATCAAAGATGTTTACGAAAATCATTTGCATCGCTTCGAAAATATCGCCGTACCTGTAACAGACGGAATAAAAACCTTGCAGGTTCTGGCAAATATTAAACGTTCTTATGATACTAAAGGCAAAGAAATAATTCTTTCTATTGAAAAAGGTATCACCCTTGCCCTGATTGATGATGAATGGAAAGAGCATTTACGCGAACTTGACGACCTTAAGCAATCCGTTCAGAATGCTACCTACGAGCAGAAAGACCCATTACTTATTTATAAGTTTGAATCGTTCGAATTATTTAAAAAGATGATTCAAAAAGTGAACAAAGAAATTATTTCGTTTTTATTTAAAGGTACCGTTCCTCTTCAGGATCCGGAAAATGTTAAAGAAGTAAAGGGTCCGGAACGTACTGACATGAGTAATTTAAAAACAGGTCGCTCCGATATGGGAGATGATGGTTCATCAGGGAAGCCGCGTGAAGAAAGAAAAGCAGAGCCTGTAAGAGTAGAAAAGAAAGTTGGACGAAATGACCTATGCCCTTGCGGAAGCGGGAAAAAATACAAACAGTGCCACGGGAAGAATGAGTAAGTGGAATTAGTTGGGAGTTGGGAGTCAGGATACATTATCAATCAAATTATGAAGATTGCCGGCTCAAAATGCGGAAGTTTTTATGGTGCAGAATAAAAATATTAAACCAAAAGAGTAAATATTTTTTTAAATCCTGCCACATATAAAATAAATCAATATGCAAACATATTAAATTTCAGTAAATCTTGATAATCAATTTTTACGGAGTGATTGCTATTCTATATGATAACACAAACAAAGGAAAAAAATTAATCATTACTTGTTTTGCAAAATATCATCAATACTTATTTTAAAATCTTCTATTTTCGATTGTATGATATTCCAAATAATTTCATTGTCAACGCCAAAATATTCGTGTATTATACGATTACGTAAGCCTGATAATTTTTTCCATTCAATTTCAGGATATGTATTTTTAAAATCCTCCGTAATTTGATTTGCTGCTTCACCAATAACTTCAAAGTTACGATAAACAGCATCTTGTGTTTTAACATCTGCTAAAAATGCATCGTAATTCATGTTTTTGGTATATTTTAATACTTTCGCTATTGCTTCTGCAATATCTTCAAGTAAAATAAAATTATCTCTTTTAGACATAGATTAACTCCTTTTCTATATATTTCATTAAACGGGGTTTCATTGCATTTCTGGATACCAAATCTACTTTTGTATTCAGTACTTTTTCCAGTTCGTCTGCCAGATCAATAAATTCAATGCCTATCGGGGACTCAAATTCTACCATAATATCAACATCGCTGTTATCGTTTTGTTCTCCACGAGTATAAGAACCGAACAAAGCTATTTCTTTTATTTTAAAACGCCTTTGCAAACTTTTCTTTTGCTTTTTTAAAATAATTTTTATTTCTTCGAGATTCATTATGGGTAATTTTTTATTTTATAAACAAAAGTAATCCATTATCAATGAATAAACAAACTAATGTTATTTATGATGACTGATGTAAGTTGTAGATTCATCCTGATTTTCAAATTCAGCAAGTACTTTTAATGATTCCTCTCTTACAAGTTTAGATTCAATTTCAAGTTGTTTTGCGAGCAATCTTCTTCTCTGAAGTCTGTTATAGTAAAGCAAAGCTTCGTTAATGTATCGATTGCGAGGTTTTTTATTTGAAACATTCTAATTTTCATATATATTTTTGTTGTTCATGAAGCCCTTCATTCATCATTGTTTTCAATTTCTTCTGTATTTTTGTCCATTACAAACCATGAAGCAATATAAGCAGTAAAAGTCCCAAAAAGTCCAACGCCACCAGTCATTAAAATTGCAGCAATAATTCGCCCCTCGGTTGTTACTGGAAATTTGTCACCATAGCCAACCGTAGTGATTGTTACATAAGCCCACCAAACAGCATCTTCAGCAGTTTTAATATTGCTATTTGGATCCTTTTCAACTTGTAAAATTGCTATTGCAGAAAATATAATAAGTAGAGCAGCAATTATTAAAACTGATGTAAATGCTCCTTTAGCTTTATTGCTAAAGACATGATGAATAAAATGTTTAGTAGAGCGAAATGCTCTGATAATGCGCAACAATCTGATTAAACGAAGTAGTCGCCCTGCTCTTAAAAAATCGATAGCGGGGATACTTGATATTAAATCTATCCATCCCCATTTCAAATAATTCCATTTACTATCAGCCTGATACAATCGAACACAAAAGTCAATAAAAAAAACAATGCAAATACAGTTGTCTATGTAATTCAAAAGAATAGATGTTTCAGACGGCAAAACATATAATGTGTCAACTAATAATGCAACTAAAACATAAATAGATAAAACAAGTACAATCAGGTCTAATATGCTTAGTTTTGTTTCATTTTCAGCTTTTTTTTTCATTATTTAAAAGTTTTAGATTAGTTTCCTCCGTGTTGATAACAAAACCCGTTCTGGCTTAAAGTTTTCCGTTTACACCTTCTTCCAGCCTTTGTTGTTCCAGAACATTGAACAGAATTTGCCCTTTTGTTTATTATTGTAGTATTAGTTGTCGTAATGGAATTAATATTCTGTTGGTTTTCATGCAAGTAACAATATCCTGAAATGTTTAAAGTATTATTATTACACTGATCGCCAGCTTTTGTTTTTCCTTTACATTTAATGGATGAGGAAAATTTGTTTTTTTCTTTTGTGCTTGGAGCTTTTGAATTTTTCCAAGTCCAACATTTAATACACAAATTTCCTTCAATTATTTTTTCTTGTTGGTCAGGTAGCGTAGGAAAAAAATCTATTCCTGTAAATTTTTCAACGCTATCAATTGTTACAGCATAATTACACAAAGGATTGCTTGAACCAACATTAGGAAGAATAAATCCAATTCCTTTAATACTTGGTTCATTATAATCAAGAATTACTTTATTATCCGTACAATTGTCGTAGAAAATAATATTCACTTTATTTTGTGAATTAATTTCGTAAGAAAAAATGAAAAATAATATCAGAATTATATATTTCATCATATTAAGCACAACGTGTTCGTATAATGATTTGTGCGACGTAAAAATCGGAGATTTTTCCGCCGTAGCAATATTTTTATTGAATGTTTGTCGGTTTGTACTAGTTCCGATTTGAGCATAAATTATATACGGTGTTGGCAACTGTATTTAATCAGTTATAATTTAAAATAATCGAGGAATATCCGCCTTTTGAGTCAATTTTAGACTCGATTTTTCCCCAAGAA
>JAAXXA010000411.1 GCA_013334735.1 Bacteroidota bacterium | reverse complement strand
TATTGGAGGATTCTGCGGTACTGTCTCATCGGTTTGGGCGTGGTGCTTGTCGTGGCCGGCGCGCGACATTACAGCATGCTTCAGTTCCTCGGGATCCAACAGATCCGCAAGGATTCGGACCGCGGTGCGATGACCGGCAGCGGCCATGCGTTTGAGCTCCTGGTAGAAATCCTCGTCAACTCCCTTGATCTGCAGGTTGGCCATGATAGCTCCTGGAATAATATTTCATGAAATTAATCTGTGAATCTGTGGCAATTTCTATAAGTTTACCGTAAAATAACTAATTTTTCGGTTTTTTCGGCAAGAAAGCCATTATCATTTTTTACTTTAATCTTGTAAATATAAACTCCCTTTCCTATCTGATCTCCAAAATCATCAAGACCATCCCATTCAATAGGATCTGCTCTGTATCCTATTGTTTGCACATTCTGATTAATGGTTTTTATTAACCTCCCCGAAATTGTAAAAATCTGAACCTGAACATCTAAAGCGCAACATGGTTGGTTATGCTCGAAAAGAAAAGCTGTTCTGGTTGTAAACGGATTTGGATAATTTAATACATGGTTTAGCGCAAGAACCGAGGATTGTGAAACAATAAACTCAGTTGAAATCTCAGACGAATTATTGTAAATATCCCATACTTTCAATCTTAATGTATGCGCACCATCTGATAATTTCGCAAATGGATATCGTAAAGTCCCTTTTTGATAACTATTCAGAGCCGATTCATAGTAATCATTAAGTACAATCGATTTAGTTGTATTTTCATCCAAAACAGCAACTATATCATGGCCTATTCCGTTTCCTACTGTATTTACGCCACTTGTATCTGAAATATTTGCTAAAAGCAATGGTTCTTCGTTAGTTAATCCTCCGAATACAAAATTGGAATCATTCATGAAAATTTTGATATCAGGACCTGTAAAATCATGTTGTGTAATGTTTTCAGATCCTCCAATAATAAAATATTTGTTTTCATAAAATCCATTTGCATTAGTAGCACCATCTTCAGCATAATAGCTTATTCTGCCAATACCATAATTATATGCAATATCTTTTGGAACAATAAATGTAAAAGAAAAATCTCCGTTTGTAACGCTCACTTTTCCCTTGTATAATATGCTCTTTCGCGTATAAAAATTTACTATATAGCTTTTAGGATCATTGCCAAGTGTTGAAGACACCATTTTTTTATCAAAAACAGTAGGGTAAATTATGCCGTTGAAATTTGTGAGTTTTACCCCGCTTGAATTTTGAACGATTCCTGAGATAGTTATTTTTTCAAAAGCTTTTAGTGTGTCGTAAACCGAACCGGCTGCATGCCCGTTAATTGTTGTTGTTATCACTGTATTTTCAGGATATGAAAGTTTTAATGCAGGATCTCCCATTAAAACAAAATTTCTTACGCTCACATCAACAGATAGTCCAGAATTTTTTGATAACATTGCTAGCTCCCCTAAAGTAGGATATTGCCCGTCAATTTTTTTTAAAGCGTTTTGATAAAATCTTGAATTTAATCCTGTGTTTGAACTGGACCATGCAAGCCGGGTAGTAGTAAATAAAGCTATTCCGCCTCCGTTTGGATTCAACAAAACTAATTCTCCTGCCGAATTTCTTCCCGGATCGTCAAATCTGCTAAACTCACATGTAGCTGTTAAAAATAGAGGCATATTCGCTATATTTGTCCAGCTTTCAATATCCGAAATTTGTAAAATCCTTTCTAATGCCCAACCTAATTCTCCTCCATGTCCTATATAATTTATTATTAATGCGCCTTTATTTACTCTGTTATTGATTGCCGTATTCACATCAGGATATCTTTGTCCGCCTGCTCCAGATTCCTGTACATAAGAATCGCAATATATTTTATCTATGTTATAATTTTTATAAGTAGTATCAACGTATGATGATATGCTCTCAGAGCTGTTAACAAAATCATTATATTCCTCATCATCAGCAACAAAGCAAATTACATTTCTCCAGTCGCCCGGAAATTTTGCAGAATAATTCGAACAACTTTCCATATTTATATTAGGGTTGTTTTTCGTAAGGTATTGCGCTACTTTATCAACCATTATTTTAGCTTCTTCTGTTGTTTTTGCTGTAAAGCGTCCAATTCCAATGTCAAGTAAGCTGTTAACGTAAGGTCCTTCATTATTATCCAAAAATCCATAAAAATCGTCAGTGTCATAAGAAGAAGCTATGTCAAGTCCATTTGGCGACTGAAAAGTAGGAATAAAGTTAGTATTACCTGCAATTCTGTTTTTATAATCATAAGACCCGTCTCCTAAAAGTAGTAAATATTTTGGCATTTCATCTTCATTTGCAGCTCTGTCGTAAAACATTTTTACAAAATCTCTTATTGCTGAAATATCCTGATTTCCGGAAGAAAACTCATTATATATCTGGTTTGGAGTTACTATTACAGAAGATAAATTATCATTTGAATTATGAATATTTGCTATACGGTTTGCTTCACCGGCAAAATCGGGATATGTAACTATTATAAAATCAACAGGAGCAAGTGAGTGTAAATTCTGATTTTCAACAGTACCTATAAAAGTCGGAGAATAATATTTGCTTCCGTCGAAAGCTATAAATTGTTTTAGTGAATCTGTTGGTAATCTAAAAATAGCATTGTTACCTGTAATAGTAATTTGCTGATCTTTTACATCTAAAGGATTTGAAATATCCCATATTTTTATATTTGCTCCAATATTTGAAAGTGTAAATTCTGAAATATTTCCTGTTCCTACCGAAGAAGTACTTCTGAAGAGCATTTCATTTCCCGAAAAAGTCAAATTTCTTATTGCATTTAGCTCAATATAATTAAGCCAACCAACTGCATTAGCTGTATTTTTCGAAATAGTAACATTAATATTGGGGCTGCCGGAATTAAAATTCATCATATCTTTTTTGGATGCGGCATATTGATACAATCCGCCCACAGCATCTACTGTTGTGGTATATGTATTTCCATTCGCATTAATAGTGAAATAATTATTTGAAGTATATTTCCCTGCAATATCAGTTTCCAAATAAACTATTGAATTTGATAGAATATTAGGAAATGTAAAATCAAATGAGAAAGAAGTCAAAATATCAAAGTTTTCGCCATACCATTCTTTACCCGATTTTATGAGGTTTACAGTATCTTTTTCATGAAATGCATAATCATCAAATGTAGTAATATTTTTATTGACAGGCATACTTACCGAAGCTTGTTGAGTTATTCTTTTTCCCGTACCGAGGTCGCAATTTATAAAATAACAATTAGATGAAGTGTAATAATTGATTTGATGATGAAATTTTTTATCCGTGTTACTGTAATTCCATTTTACCGGAGATTCTCCATAAAAAAGGACATAATCATTATTGTTAAATACTCCATCTGAATCGCCATAAACATAAATAGCATTTTCAACAAGATCATCGTAACGTCCTTTAAAATTGTCTTCCGAAAGCATTCCCCCTCCATTTCAATATATTCTTATATTTCTTGGGTTTATTGAATTAACATCAATCCCCATATTTATAAAATCATTATAAGTCAACTTGTAAACGCCATCATTATAAACCGCTATTTTATACCATTTACCAGTATTTAA
>JAAXXA010000410.1 GCA_013334735.1 Bacteroidota bacterium | reverse complement strand
CAGCTTTTCCGATCTTTTTGGTAAAGGACCAACAGCGCAAAACGAAATACGAAATTGTTTATTTGCAAATCCAATGATACCAATACCTGCCTGGGCAAGATCTTCTCCCGAATAACGACCTAATTTTCCATAATAAACTGCATTTTTTTCCTTTGGAACGGGAACTATAATTTCAGTTACCAATTCATCAGGATTGCGAGCTGTTTTTTTAGGACCTGTAAACCATTCGCCAATAGGGATATTTCGCTCTCCTTTTGAACTTTTTAAACAAACTATTGCTTCATAATTCAGCAAAGCAGGACCCGAATCCAAAGAAGGTACGGCAGAACAAATATTACCGACAATAGTTGCCCTGTTACGAATGCCTACAGAGGCAACAGTTTTAGATGCTTCCCAAATCAAATGCAGTTTGGTTTTAACAATTTCCGAATTTATCAAATCGGTGAAAGTAACGTTTGCTCCAATGTGCAGCATATCTCCTTTCAACTGAATTTTTTTAAATTCTTCTATTTCCTTGATATTAATAACAATCATTGGGGTTTCAATATCCTCTTTAATCTTTACAACCAAGTCGGTACCACCGGCAAGCACGCGGGCTGTATTGCCATAAACTGCTAATGTTTTAAGAGCATCGCTAACAACTGCAGGTTTGCAGTATTTTAATTCGTGAGAGATTGGCATAATTGTAAAATTAATATTAATAAAATGGTTTTATTTTTTGTTATAAATCTACAAAATTCAGCATATCTATTCAAAGCTTGTAAGAAACAATATTTAAAACTGGATAAATTAATACAATTTATAATTCATTATTGTTTTGGGCTAAAGCCCTGTTTTTTATTTATTTATTAACCACGACCTGAAGGTCGTGGCAATTCAAAATGTACTAATTTATCCAGTTCGGAGTATAAGTGTTTGATGCAAAAAGTTCAGTTTCGAGGCTTGCGTAGCGATAAAAATGCGGAGTTTATTTTTGTAAATGAGCAATTTTTTCGCAAGCGTAACGATGAAAATGGACTTTTAGCGCAAATACTATTTAGCTGAAACCGCCATTACTCTACACATCGACGATTCCATTTCTATTCCGCGCAAAGGAAATAATCCAATCCAAACTCTTTGGTTGTTTACCATGTCAATTTCGCCTCCGATATTTTCGGCGTGTACTAATCCTTTTGGGAATAATTTAATATGCATCACCTGATAATATTCATCGGCAGGAAATAATTCATCCCATGTCTTACCATAAGTAGCAATTATTTTTTCTTCAGCTTCTTTAAAACGTTTGGGATGCCAGTCGCGGATAATAGTATTCATAGGATGATCGGCACTTCCACAATCTACTCCTATCCATTTTATTTTCATTTTTAAAGCCCATTTATGAAATTCGGGACTTGGACCGGGGTGCTTAACGAAATACCGTAATTCATCCGATTCAGGCTGATCCCATGCATATTTATGATAACCTGTGTTTATGATAAGAATATCGCCTTCTTTTATTTCGGCTTTTTTCATAAGCATTTCAGGGGTATATAGGTCGTAATCGCCTACCTGATCTGATATGTCAACAACCACACCCGGACCGTACCAAAAATCAAGTGGCGTATCGCCAATAGTACGACCGCTCGAATGAAAGTGAATTTCACCATCTATATGCGTACCTACGTGGTTGCTGGTTTTAATTATTTGTCCGTTTGCACCTTGTCCCATGTGAGCGCCTGCAATTCTTTTAAAATATTGCAACTGTAATGGCATATAGCTTGGCCATGGCGGAGTGTGAATACTTAAACGTTGTGTTAGGTCATACACCTGAACTTGGTTCATTACATCAAAAAAATCTTCAATTTTCATTTTATACTTAGTATTAGGTTAAACTTATGTTTGTTAAAATTAATTTCAAATTACGAATTACGAATTACGGGACTTTTTTAAAATTACGAATTTCAAATTACGAATTACGAGATTGTTTTTAATTCATATTTCGTAGCTTTTCTTTAAGAGATATCTGTATTTTGCCAATAATTTTACAAAGTTCTTCAGCTTCATTTAGAATGTTTTTTGTTTCATCATTTGATAGATAATAGGTGGCATTTAAAAGTCGGATCCAATACATTGTTTCTCTTGCTTCTTTATATGCTATGCTGAGTTTTGAAATAAAATCTTTTTCCGATTGACCTCCAATTGCCTCTTCTACATTTGCTCCTATTGAAGTTCCACTTCGTAGTAATTGTTTTGAAAGTACAAATTCTTTTTTTTCTACAGTTAAATATTTATAAAGATTCACAATAGTAACTGCAAAAGTAAAACTCTTTTGTTGAATGATGTTGTCTTTTTTCATTTATAGATACACAATTCGTAATTGCTAATTCGTAATTGTTAATTCGTAATTGTTAATTCGTAATTGTTAATTCGTAATTCGTAATTGATTAGCAAATCCTTCAAAAGCCTTAATAAACGGTTCTATCGGGGCGCTTAAAACTCCTGCTCCAACTTGCCCTATCCCCGGGTTTTTATGCGCTACTCCTGTATCAATGAAAGGAGTTAACGATTTTTCTATTACTTTAATTACATCTATACCTGTAGGCGTTCCTCTGAAATTTAAGTATGGAATTTGATAAACATTATTTTCTGCGGCAGTAATTTCGTACATCTGCATTGTATAATTTATGGCATCTTTTGCAGACCCACCCACAAACTGCACAATAGCAGGAGCGGCAGCAATAGCAAATCCTCCAAGTCCGCCGGTTTCTGTAATCGCGCTATCACCTATATCGGGATTAGCGTCATCTTTTGTAAATCCGGGAAAATATAAAGCGTCCGGAACAGGCGCGGTTCCTGTAAACCATTTATTTCCGGTTCCTGAAAGTTGAACCCCGAAATCAGTACCGTTACGAGCCATAACAACAACTACGCTACTGTTTTTTATATTTCTTGCCGCATCTAAAACGGCTTTTGATGCGGGCATCGAGAGGTTAAGGAAAAAATGATCATTCCCGTTAATAAACTCCAACGCTTTTGCTGCATCTTCAAAATTATCGGTTGTACGCATTATCGCGGGAGCAATAGTTCTGAAAAACAATGAAGTTCCGGCTCTGTTGCGGTTATGCACTTCGTCGCCCATGTGCAAAGCCTGCGCTATCAGATTTTTTAGATCTATAGGACCTGTTTTTGCAACAGCTTTTTTTAAAGTGGGATAAAGAACTGTCTCCATCCACTTCAGTTTTTTTATTACTTCTTCGCCAAAAGCTCCATAGCGCAACACTTTGCCTAGTCCTTCGTTGAGTGTACAATATGAATAATTTCCAAAAGCTTCATTTTTAACAATAAACACAGGCATAGAAGGCGAAATGATTCCCGCCATTGGTCCTACTGATGAATGCTCATGACAGGGTGCGTATTCAATTTTTTCGGAAGAAGCAATTTTTTCGGCTTCGTTAATATCTTTGGCAATACCCTCATAAATTAGCGCTCCCATAATGGCGCCTTTTGTGGGTCCGCACATTCTGTCCCATGTTATAGGTGGACCGGAATGAAGTATCATATTTTTTTTCATTCCCGGTATTACATTTATTGCAATATCAAGTCCTACAAGCGTAGGCATTCCTTTTAAAATGAT
>JAAXXA010000409.1 GCA_013334735.1 Bacteroidota bacterium | reverse complement strand
ATCTTGCACCGCGGACACTCCCTGCCCTCGTCATAGACAAAACGGAAACCGCAAATGCCACACGTGTACGTTTCCGCTTGAGCCTGAGCGACCGGCGCGATAACGATCACCAAACGCTGGTTGCGGTAACGGTCAAGGTACTCAGAGAAGTCCAGCTCGCCAAGCTGCCAGCCGCCCGTCTCGGACGGGGCCTGTCCGAGACGGGTAGCGCAGATCGCCTGCCAGTACGTCCGCGCCGATCTCTGAAGCGATCTGATGCAGTTCGGAGGCGTTTGCGGGGTCAAAGGGCATGGGTCATACTCCCAGGCAATGTAGAAGCAGTGAAGTGATGTGAGTATAGCACGGGGAAGGAATCGCCCCCAAAAAGACATTGATTGGATTTGAAGAATGGAATAAAAAGAATAATAATGATTAAATTCCTAGACCTCCAAAAGATAAATGCCCAATACGCTACTGAGCTTAAACAGGCTGCTGCCGAAGTTATTGATTCAGGATGGTATTTGCAAGGCGAAAGAGTAAGGCTATTTGAAGCTAATCTTGAAAATTATATAGAAGTAAAACATGCTATTGGTGTTGCAAATGGATTAGATGCTTTACGACTAATCCTAAAAGCCTATATTGAAATGGGGATAATGCAGGAAGGTGATGAAGTAATTGTACCTGCAAATACATATATTGCGACTATACTTGCTATTACTGATAATCGACTCAAACCAATTCTAGTAGAGCCGGATATAAATACTTATAACCTTGATATTTCTCTCGTTGAAAAGAATATCTCACTTCGTACCCGTGCGATTATGGTAGTTCATCTGTATGGACATGTATGCTGGAATGAGGAATTGCAAACCATCGCCAAACGTTATAATCTCAAAATTATCGAAGATAATGCACAGGCTATTGGTGCAATATGGAATGAAAAACGAACAGGCTCGCTTGGAGATTCTGCTGGATTTAGTTTTTATCCCGGGAAAAATTTAGGTGCATTGGGTGATGGTGGGGCTGTTACAACAAACGATAACCAATTAGCCGAAATTATTAGAGCAATGAGTAATTACGGCTCTAAGCAAAAATATGTCAATGAATACAAGGGTTTAAATAGTCGTTTGGATGAAATACAAGCAGCCTTTCTGGATGTAAAACTAAAGTATCTTGATGCAGAGAATCTGCGTCGTCGTGAAATCGCCTTATTTTACTGCAAAAATATCAGGCATCCTGAAATTATTTTACCTAGCTACCAAAACATTAAGAGTTCTCATGTTTGGCATTTATTTGTCATTCGTACACCCTTTAGAGATAAATTACAAAAATATTTAAATGATAATAATATACAGACAATAATGCATTATCCTATACCTATTCATAAACAGAATGCATATAAGGAATTTAATAATCAGAGTTTGCCTGTTACTGAAAGTGTTCATAACGAGGTTTTAAGCTTGCCTATTAGTTCTGTAATGAGCGATTCTGAAATTGAATACATTATTACAACAATAAATAATTATAAAAATTAACAATATTTCATTAATAAATGTCCGATCAGCAATCTTCCTACCGCCAGATAATGAAAGCCACTTCACTTTTTGGCGGAGTGCAGGTGTTTAATATTCTTATTGCTATAATTAGATCAAAATTCATTGCCGTGTTATTAGGTCCTGCGGGGATGGGTATTGCTGGATTATTAAATTCAACGACAAATTTTATAGGAGCTCTTACAAGTTTTGGAATTGGCACAAGTGCTGTTAAAAATGTAGCTATAGCCAATGGATCTGGAAATCAAATCAGGATTGCAATAGTTATTAAAGTTCTTAGACAGCTCGTTTGGTATACAGGCTCGTTAGGAGCAATTATAACTTTGTTATTATCACCTTGGTTGAGTGAAATTACTTTTGGTAATCGAGATTATACTTTAGCTTTTATTTGGATTTCTATCACATTATTGTTTAATCAGTTAACTGTTGGGAGAATGGTAATATTGCAAGGGATGCAAAAGCTCCAATATCTTGCAAAAGCTAGTTTGAGCGGAAGTTTATTTGGTTTAGTTATTACTGTTCCTTTATATTACCGTTATGGGGTTGATGGAATTATTCCTGCAATTATTTTTACTTCGGTTATTGCGTTTTTCTTTTCATGGTTCTTTTCTCGGAAGGTTAGAATTGAATCAATAAAATTATCAAAAATCAGAACATTTGCCGAAGGGAAAAATATGTTAATCATGGGTTTTATGGTTTCTCTTAGCGGATTGATAACTTTGGGAACTTCATATATAGTACGAATTTATATCAGTAATACAGGTGGTGTTGAAGAAGTTGGGCTTTATACTGCCGGATTTACTATTATAAACACCTATGTGGGGCTTGTATTAACGGCAATGGCGACTGATTATTACCCACGACTTTCGGCAGTAGCCTATGATAATAAAAAATGTACTGAAGCAATAAATCATCAAGCCGAAATAGTTTTATTAATACTTGCCCCTATAATTGTTGTTTTTTTGGTTTTCATCAAATGGGTAATAATAATTTTATATTCTACTAAGTTTGTAACTGTTGATGCAATGATTCATTGGGCTGCATTGGGTATGTTATTTAGAGCAGCTAGTTGGGCAGTTTCTTTTGTATTCATATCAAAAGGTGATGCTAAACTTTTTTTTTGGAATGAACTAATTGCTAATATATACGCATTAGCCTTAAATATTCTTGGATACCATTTTTTTGGTTTAACAGGCTTGGGTATATCTTTTTTAATTACATATTTACTATATTTAATTCAAGTTTTCTTAATTGCAAAAAAACAATATTCTTTTAGCTTTTCCAATACTTTTCTTAAAGTGTTTTCTTTTCAGTTATTATTAGCAATTTCTTGTTTTCTAACGATGCGTTTTATTATTTTTCCTTATTCATATTTTTTAGGTGGAATTATGATAATAATATCTGTATTTTATTCATATAAGGCACTTGATAAATTTATTGGGTTAAAAGAATTGATAAAAAATGTTATAAATCGATATCTGAAAAAATAGAATTATGATTAAACATTCCGTTTTGATTATTTCGTATAATCAGGAAAAATGTATAGCTAATGCAATAGAGTGCTTATTGATTCAACAGGAATTTTTATATGAAATTGTAATATCAGATGATTGTTCTCAAGATAATACATGGGACGTTATTTCTGGCTACTTTTTAAAATTCCCGAATTTAATTAAACATTTCAGACAAGAACATAACTTGGGAATTTTTAAAAATTTAGAATATGGGTTATCAAAATTATCAGGAGATGTTATATCAATATTATCGGGTGACGACACATTAAATGATGGAGTTTTTAAAGAAATGAACAGACTTATTGAAGAAAACCATATAGATGTGAATAATGATTGCTTTAATGTCGTTTTTAATCATGAAATTGTAAATCCGAATGGCTCTGTAAAATTGATAGATAATTCAAATGAGCTGGAATCTCTTCAAAATCAATTTTCTTATAAACTTTTAAAGTTAGAATTATTAATCTGGTGATTAATAATATCAGGCGATAAATATACTAATAAATGTATATTATATATATGGCTCAGAAGCAGGCGCAATCCGAGATTTGAGGATTATTGATATGAAATAA
>JAAXXA010000408.1 GCA_013334735.1 Bacteroidota bacterium | reverse complement strand
CCGCCGCCACCTGCCGCGTAAGAACCATCTACTGTCCAATTCTTTATTCCATTACCACCATTTTTGCCATTAACAGATATACCATTTGCAGTAGTAAAGTTTATCGCGCCTGCGATTTCAATAATTAAGCCGCCGCCACCATTTCCACCGGCTCCTGATATAAGTGTAGCAGTACCAGAGGATTTAACAGATTGTCCACCACCACCTCCTGCTCCTACAAATATTTTTGGATATTTTGCTAAAATTTGTGAAGGGAATGTATTTAAAGGACCAAATGCAGACGTTGATAAAGTTGCAGCTCCCCCTCCATTAAAAGTGCTGTTTCCATTAGTCTGAATATTATTTTCCGTAACTCCTCCATTTCCACTTCCACCGTAACCAGATGTATTTGTAGAAATAGTAATAGAAGAACCACCTGCGCCTCCCATTCCGGAAGCATCAATCATTGGCGCAGCAGACGATGTTAATGTAGCATTACCCTTACATTTAATTATTATTATTGTTCCATTTGCGTGTGGGTTTGTAAAAGTAATTGAACCGGTTCCGCTTATTGAAATAGAACTATAATTTTTTGTAAAAATTCGTGCACCTCCTAAATCTATATTTGTATTTCCTGAAGAAATTGTTAATGCTCCATCTGCGCCGGTTCCTCCAAATTTAGAGCTAGCTGCCGTTGTCTGTAAAGTGCTATCAGGAAACCTTATGCCATCGACACCGGCTACGCCTGCCACATGAAGTTTGGCGGTAGGATTAGTAGTCCCAATGCCAACATTTCCTACTAATGGTTGAAGGCTTAATCTGTTTTCCGCACCTCCATAAGCGCCATAAGTAGTGAATTGTTGACCATCAAGCAAGGTTTGTATATTCAAACGATTGTCAGCGTTTTGATAAAATATAAATTGATCATTCCCAACAGCAATCCCAAGTTTACCCTGAGGTCCAGTAGTCCCTATACCCACATTACCTGTATTATTATTATAAATATCATTACCACTTGCAGTCCACGCACTATTGAATGTATTAGAAGAAAGTGATAAGCCCGTTCCTGCACTATAAGTGTTTGTGCTTGGTGTTGTCCATGTGGTTGCTGAGCCAGCCCCTCCTGAAGTTAATACCTGCCCGCTTGTGCCGGGACCATTGGATGGCGAAGGAATATTTAGCCACTTGCTGCCACTCCAATAATAGTAGCCCACACCATTGCCGTTCGTCGGCGATGTACTGCTATATACTATTAAGCTGGTAACACTTGTGCCTATAAGCGGAAGATAAACTTCAACATCTATTAAATTAACACGGGGAATTAAAAGTCCTTGCGTATCCGAACCTTCCCCAATTTCCAGAAAAGCGGCATCTTTGGCTGAATTTCCTGTTGTATTGATAGCTATACCCTGTGCAGAGCAGTAAAAAGCTATAAGTGAAAAATGAAAAGCGAAAAACGCATACATTATGCCTTTTAAAATTTGAGATGTAATTTTTTTTGTCATAATATTTAATAATTACTCACTATTATTATTTATTTGAAAACGAGTTAATAAAATGTTATGATAAATTTACAATATTATTTATTCTAAACATGTTAATATCTTTCAAAGATAAGGCTTTTCTATAAATTTATCAAGGTTTTGAGAATATATATTTTAGCTTAAATATATTATTTATGAACTCTTTGAATGCAAAAAAGCATTGCATTAAGAATTATGAGGATTAATGGGAAGGCAACTTATACAAAGTTACTTTGAAAAGACATAAATTTGTAAATTGATTTATTATTTTTAAGTTGAAAAAATTATTTTATTACACAAGGTCCACCTGTTGGTCCGCAAGGGCTTGTTAAAGTTGATCCATTTCCTTTTGTACAATTATTACAATAAGTATTGCTACACACGCCATTCGTACGCTGACTTCCAAAATCGGTGTATGTTGTCCCTGATCCACGTACAAAAATTACAACACCATCTGTACCCGAAACATCACTATATACCGTACCTGAACAATTCGCATACCTATAATATAATGTTACAGACGAGTATGGTGTGCAATCATTGGTTGTAAGTTGATACAAGCCTGTTCCTGTCCAATATATCCAATTATTGCAGGCAGTTCCGGTAACTCCGGCTAAGGGACCAAGTTTCGTTACACCATCACTCTTATAAACATTTAAACCTGTGGCCGCTGAAGTCTGTAACGTGCCATCAGGAAATTTGATACCATCTACACCTGAAGTGCCCGCCACGTGAAGTTTAGCAGTAGGATTGATAGTTCCGATACCTACACTGCCACCACCACCTTGCAAAATGAGTGGACGAGTCGTTCCACCCCATGCTCCACCCTGAATAGCGAAAATGTCTGAGCCATCGCTATAGCTAATTCTTCCGAATTTATTAATCTGATCGTTCCCTATCGTAAATGTCGGGTCTCCAGTTCCATCGGGTTTAATAACTGTCAAAAGGTCATACGGGTTTGTTAATCCGATACCAACATTCCCGCCGAGTGGATTTAATACAAAGTTCTTAGCCGTATTGTCCCAATTGCGCATTTGGAGCCAACCAACTCCCTGATCCTGTACTCCCAAATTTAATCTGAAATTTCCACCACCAAACAGACTTAATGCTGATGTAGAATCAGTTGTTAAATAAGGTGAACCATCTAATAAAATCTGTAATTTTGCACTAGGTGCGGTAGTCCCGATGCCAACATTACCGGAATTATTTTTATAAATATTATTTCCTGTTTTTGTCCATACACTGTTAAATGTATTTGAAGAAAGTGATAAACCAGTTCCCGCGGTATATGTAGCTGGAGCTGTCCATGTAGGTGTTGCTCCTGCCCCTCCCGATGTAAGTACTTGCCCGTTTGTGCCTGGACCATTAGATGGAGCTGTAAGATATACCCATTTACCTGTAGTTGCGTTAGTACTATCATAAATGTAAATACCCGAACCATTTCCTCCTTCCAATGTCGTATTAGTGTTATAAACCATCAATTTATTGGCGGGGTTTGTTATAGGACTGGCAGATGTAGTAGATGTTAAAACCACTCTTGGGATAAGAATTCCTTGATTTGAACTGCTTACATCAAGCATCGCAGAGTTATCGGCTGCTGTGCCGGTAGGATTGATGGCTACACCTTGTGCAGAGCAGTGAAAAGCTGAAAGTGAAAAGTAAAAGGTAAAAAAAACATACATGATGCTTCTTTCGATTTGAAATGAGATTTTTTTTGTCATAAATTCTAATTTTTCTTGTTTAATTAATAGTTTTATAATAAAGAATTTATTTGTATTTCAAATGAAGCGCCATTACCACCGGCTCCACCTGCATTATTAACAGAAGATCCTGCAGTGCCACCTGTCAAAATATATGAACCAGTCCAGGTTTTTGTATTATAAACAATATAAACATACCCACCTGTTCCACCGCCACCACCACCGCCATTGCCATACCATCCGGCGCTACCTCCCCCAATTCCGGCATTTCCACCATTCCCGCCTTTTGCCTGAAAAGTAAAAGTTCCATTCCATGAATTAACAAATAGGGCAATAATTCCACCACTTGCTCCTCCTCCGCCACCACCACCACCTGAATTTCCGCCTGCTACCCCCCCCCCCCCCCCCCCCCCACCAGCA
>JAAXXA010000407.1 GCA_013334735.1 Bacteroidota bacterium | reverse complement strand
GATTTTTCAGACAGATATACAATAGTTTTTAACGGTGAATTTTTTAATTTTCAATATTACAGAGATTATCTCATTAAAAAAGGGGTACAATTAAAATCGCAGAGCGATACAGAAGTATTATTAAATCTATATATTACCGAAGGGCCGGCATTTCTTAACAAAATTAATGGTTTTTTTGCTTTTGCTGTTTACGACAGAAAAGAAGAGTCGTTATTTATTGCCAGAGACAGAATGGGCATTAAACCTTTATTTATTTACAGAGATAATGATAAATTTATTTTTGCGTCAGAACTAAAAGCTTTGCTAGAATATGGTATTCCAAAGGAAATAGATCATACTTCGCTTTATGAATTTTTACAATTAAATTATATTCCCGCCCCATTCTCAATTTTTAAAAACGTATCAAAATTAAAACCCGGCTCATATTTAACTATTAAAAATGAAGTGGTTACTGAAACGGAATATTATAAAATACCATTTGATCCGGATAAAAATTTATTAGAAACCCCCTACCCTTCATACAATGAGGCTCAAAATAAAATTATCGACATCCTTGATACATCAGTAAAACTACGTTTGATCTCGGATGTACCACTTGGAGCTTTTTTGAGTGGGGGTATTGATTCTTCAATTGTTGTTGCTTTGGCTTCTAAATATACTGATAAATTAAATACATTTTCTATTGGTTATAAGGATGAACCTATGTTTGATGAGACCAATTATGCTAAACTTGTAGCAGAAAAGTTTAAAACGAATCATACTGTTTTTTCTTTAACAAACGACGATTTGTTTTCAGTATTATTTAATGTTTTGGATTACACCGACGAGCCTTTTGCAGATTCATCGGCGCTTGCGGTATATATTTTAAGCATGAACACCCGAAAGCATGTAACTGTAGCATTATCAGGCGATGGCGCAGATGAATTATTTGGGGGATATAATAAACACAAAGCTGAATACAGAATCAGAAATGCTCAGGTGTCAGAAAAAGCGCTTGCTCTTTTAAAACCACTATGGGACGTTTTGCCTCAATCAAGAAATTCTGCTTTTTCTAATAAAATAAGACAGTTCAGCCGTTTTGCTGCAGGCGCAAATTTATCTACGAACGAACGTTACTGGAAATGGTGCAGTTTTACTTCAGAAGCTGAAGCCAAAAAATTGTTAAAATCAAATACGTCCGGTGATTATTACGAGCGAAAGGAAATAATTCTTAAACATATTTCCGAAAATAAAGATATGAACGACGTATTATATACCGATATGCACCTTGTTTTGCAAAATGATATGTTGGTTAAAGTGGATATGATGTCGATGGCTAATTCTCTTGAAGTGAGAGTGCCTTTTTTAGATTATAATCTTGTTAACTATGTTTTTTCGTTGCCTTCTGAATACAAAATTAACAAAAATGTTGGCAAAAAGGTACTTCAGGATGCATTCCGCAAAATTCTTCCTGAAGAATTATACAATAGACCTAAACACGGATTTGAAGTACCGCTTCTTAAATGGCTCCGGAAAGAATTAAAATCATTTGTTTTTGATGAAATGTTGAATGAGGAGTTTATTCAATCACAAGGCTTATTTAATTATGACGAAATATTGAAATTAAAACTAAAATTATTTTCAAATAATCCGGGAGATGTAAGCGCACGTCTGTGGGGCTTAGTTGTCTTTCAATATTGGTGGAAAAAATATTTTTTAAATTAACGAAATGCCAAAAATAATACGAATTATCAATAGATTTAATTTGGGTGGTCCTACATACAATGCCGCATATTTATCAAAATATATGGCTCCCGAATTTGAGACCTTACTTGTAGGTGGCTCTATTGATAAAAGTGAAGAAAATTCGGAATATATTGTTCGCGATCTTGGTTTAAAACCTTTGATCATTCCTGAAATGAAAAGATCTATAAGCCCTCAATACGATTTAATAGCATACAAAAAAATAAAACAAATTATAAGCGATTTCCATCCTGACATTGTACATACACATGCCTCAAAAGCCGGAGCATTAGGGCGTCTTGCTGCATTCAGCATGAATGTTCCGGTTATAATACATACTTTTCACGGACACGTTTTTGACGCATATTTCAATAAACTTTCATCAGCTTTTTATATAAATATTGAAAGATATCTCGCGAAAAAAAGTTCTAAGATTATTGCAATTTCAGATATCCAAAAAGATGATTTGGAAAATAAATATAAAATATGTGATGGAAATAAAATTAAAGTTATTTCACTTGGTTTTGATTTATCGCGTTTTCAAGAAAATATCACTATAAAACGAACAAGTTTCAGAAGTGAATACCAAATTGCTGAAGATGAAATAGCTATAGCAATTATAGGCAGATTGGTTCCCATAAAAAATCATTCCCTTTTTCTTGAAGCTGTCAAATATGTAGCAGAAAGAACAAAGATGAAAATTCGTATTTTTATTGTTGGTGACGGCGAAAGCAAAATAAATATTCAGAACAAAGCTTCAGAACTAAATTTATCTTTTACAGAAAATAAAAAAGAATCTAAAAATAATCTTATCACATTCACTTCATGGATAAAAGATATAGATATAGTTATTGCAGGTGTTGAAATTATTGCATTAACATCATTAAGTGAAGGAACCCCAGTTAGTTTGATTGAAGCTCAAGCGGGAAATAAACCAATAGTTTCTACCAATGTAGGTGGTATCGAAAATGTAGTTTTACCAAACGAGACTTCTCTTTTATCTCCAAATGGTGATGTGGAAACATTTGCAAAAAATTTATTAATTCTTGTTAATAATGAGAATTTAAGGGAAAAAATGTCTGAAAAAGGATGGCTTTTTGTTAAGGATAAATTTCATTTTACCAGATTAGTAAAAGACACAAAAGATCTGTATTATAGTCTTTTAAAAACAAAAAATTAAGGAAATAAATTAACCTTCTTTTAATTAAATTTTTAAATGTAAGTTTTTTTTAACTGAGATATAAATTTTATTTACATTTGTCAGTTCAAATTTTTTTATAAAATTTCAAATGAAAAAAATTGTATTCGTAGTATCATTTTTGCTTTTTATAACATCTTGCAAGGTATTCTCTCCAAGCGAAATGCTACGTACAAAAATTAATTATAGCTATTCAAAATTTACCGATGAACAGCTTGTTCAAGAATATAAAATTGCTCCTTTTGATGAATTGTCAGTTATAGTTTCCTCTAACAATGGAGAAAGATTGGTTAGTACAAATGCAACTACAACTACAACTGCTAAAGGAAATAAATATACTGTTGAATATGATGGAATGGTAAAACTTCCGGTTTTTGGAAGAGTAAAAATTAGTGGACTTACTGTAAGAGAGACAGAAAAAACTTTAGAAGATTTATATTCAAAATATATTAATGAACCTTTTGTTCAACTCGATCATTCAAAATTGTCTTTATAAAAATTGAGATTTTGCTCATCAAGTTCATGGCCAAAACGTTGAAATACTTCTCTGGCATTATTCTTCATATCAAAATTCCTGCAGCAAAGTAAGAACCTGAAAACTGGTGCTTGGCTATGTCGTCCAAAACGATATTCTGGTTGTGCAATGAAATCAAAAAAACGTTGCTTGCACTTCTCCTTTTCTCCCATTCTGTTCCAGATGGCTAAAAGTTCAGACATTGCATGACTG
>JAAXXA010000017.1 GCA_013334735.1 Bacteroidota bacterium | reverse complement strand
ATAGCAGGAAGGATCGATAACGGGTTCCAACGCCTGAGCGCTAAAATCAGTAACAACATTTTTCCCAATCATTTTCTTATCTCCATACGTAATTTATTTTTACCGAGAAATTTCGGTTTTCTCTTTTTCGCGTCTGATCAATTCCCGCCAGACTTCTTGAACTCTTTTTTGAGTATCGGCAATCGATGACTGATTATTGATTACAATATCCGCCAAACCGACCTTATCGCCGATGGGCATCTGATTTTTCAGCCTTTTTTGAGCCTCTTCCTTTGTCATACCGTTGCGGGCCATAAGCCGGACAATTTGTTCTTCGGGCGGTATCATCACCACAACCGTCAGGTCAAACGAAGACTGCATCCGCGCCTCAAACAAAAGAGGAATATCGGACAGAACAATCGCCCGGGGATCACTGGTTGCTATCCTTTTCAGGCGAGTCTGCCATTCCTCATAGACGCACGGATGGACAATATCATTTAACGCTTGGAGCTTTTCCGGATGATCAAAAACAATGGCGGCAACTTTATTGCGATCGATCTTTTGATCCTGCTCTAAAACAGCATCCCCGAAATAGTCGATGATTTTCCGCCAGGCAGGCGAATGATCCAGGGCTGTTTCCATCACAATATTCGGCGAATATTCCTGCAGACAGGGTTGGACTGGTGAAAATTATATCATCAGCCTTTTTATTACCGCGAAATCTTATAAACAGCCATCGAAGTTTTATCGCTGCCGACTTGATTTTCTTTGGTTGTGCTATCACATAGAGAGTCACAAAAAATATTATAAAAAAAAGTGGTTCGTGGTTTAGTTATGGCGAAACAAAACTATCACAGGGAAGAGAAGCGGTTAAACAATTATTAACCGATAATCCCGAATTGGCGGAAGAACTGGAAGTCAAGATACGCGAAGCCTTAACAGTAATTTAGCACCTATATTCTGATAGTGTTTTGACTATTCAGTAGATTAAAAATATGCCACAGATTACACAGATAAACTTGATTAGTTTTTTTAACTTTACAAATAAACTAAGGTTGTTAGTTTTAAAATCTGTGAAATCTGTGGCTATTTAGTATAATATAGCTGTTACTTATTTTAAATATAAATTACTTATTTTTAAATTTTATGAAAAATATTTTTGCATTATTAATCATTATTTCACTTTGTATTAGTTTATTTTCATGTGGTGGAGGGAAAAAAAATGACATTCAGAAAGCTGTTGTTTCCGATTCAATTTCTCCTGAAATAACAAAGTTAAATATTAAAATAAAGGCTGATCCTAATAATCCTGACCTTTACAACGAAAGATCCAAATTACTTATTGAAAAGCAGAAGCTGGATGAAGCTTTTGCCGATATAAGAACTGCTCTTAATCTTGACTCATCAAAGGCTTCTTATTTCCTTACTCTTTCGGATGTTTACTTTGCAAAAGGAAAAGTGAAAAATTGTAAACTATCAATTGAAAAATCAATGTTACTTGATCCTAAATATGCAGAAGCTGATTTGAAATATGCCGAATTGAATCTTTATTTCAAAGAATATAAAAAAACTAATGAATATATTGATAAAGCTCTGGCAATTGATAAAATTAACGCGAAAGCTTATTTTATGCGAGGGATGACATATAAAGAAATAGGTGATACCGCAAAAGCGGTAGTAAATTTTAAAACTGCTATTGATCAGGCTGCTGATTACTATCACGCGTATATCCAACTTGGAATATTATATTCTATAAAAAATAATCAAATAGCAGTCGATTAT
Organism: Bacteroidota bacterium; assembly: GCA_013334735.1. Classification (GTDB taxonomy): domain Bacteria; phylum Bacteroidota; class Bacteroidia; order Bacteroidales; family CG2-30-32-10; genus JAAXXA01. The sequence goes on along the minus strand of JAAXXA010000017.1, from coordinate 12,952 downwards.
TTTTTAAATGCTTTAAAGCTTAACTCTAAAAGCACTGAAGCGAGATATGGACTTGGTATGTTTTATCAGGAAAATGAGGAGTACGAAAAAGCAATTGAAGAATATGTTTCTATTTTGAAGATTGATCCAAAATACAAATTTGCACATTATAATCTCGGATATATTTATTTAGTTTATCTTAAAAATTATGAAAAGGCAGTAACTAATTTTTCAAATGCTATTACTTGTGATCCTAAATATGCTGAAGCTTACTATAACCGTGGTTTTAGTTATGAATTATTGAAAGATTTTAAGGATGCAAAAGCCGATTATAAAAGCGCCCTTGATCTCAAAACAAATTATCAAAAAGCTATTGATGGATTAAATAGAATAGAAAAACATTAATAATTTTTAATTTCCTTAACTTTTCCATCTTTATCATAGTAAATCCATCTACCGGTTCTTTCGCCATTTCTATAATACCCAACTAATGATTTGCCATAGGAGGCGTACTTTATAAATCCACCCGTGTAAAGAACTCCATTATAAGTTTTAGCGCTTGATCCTTTCAACTTTTCCCAATTTACAAAAGCACCATTTTGATTTGAAGATGGTTGTTTATTTTTTTCTTTTTCGCTTACTTTGGAAGTATCGACTTTAGCTGAATCGCTCTTGTGACCTGTACCATTTATTAGTTTTCCATATTTATACATTTCAAATTCATCTTCCTGACCATTTTCTTTCCAGAAAGACCATTTTCCTTCTTTTACCCCATCTTTGAAAACACCTTCAAAATTTTTCTGACCATTAGGAAAGTAATATGTCCAAGTGCCATCGCGTAAACCACCTTTAATTGAACCTTCAAATTCTAATTTCCCATTGTTAAAATTAACAACTATACCTGTAAATGGTTTGTCGGAATTAATTAAAAAAATCACACCATTTCTTTCCTGTAATTTGGAAAAGTCGGTTTTCTTTGAAGAACAGGATGCGAGGGACAATCCTAAAAAAGCTATAACAATAAGATGAAATTTCATTTTCGCATGATTTTAAATTAATAAATAACGATTAATTATCTACAGCAAATTTAATAATTTTTTATAAAAAAATAGAGATTAAAGATTAAAACAGGAATACTATTTAATTTCCCATGTATCACCACTATTAATAAGATCGTCAACGCATTTTACAGGAGAAGTAGCTTTTGCATTTTTTATTTGTACTTCAACCATATCATCATAAGTTGGGAACATAGCTGATCTGATAACGCCGAGAGCTACAGGATATAAAGGAGGCGCCATTTTGGCAAGCATAAGGTGAATTCCGGGATCCTGATCATATTGATCGTGAACAAGAATCTCGTCTTCTGTAATACTGTTTACTCCTATTTGAACAACTTCGAGTCGGGTACCTTTTAATCTGATTCCTTTATCTTTATTTTTCCCAAAAATCATAGGTTCCCCATTTTTCAATATAAGTTGATTGTCGTCTCTAACATCTTTACCTGTAATGGCATTATGGACGCCTTCCGCGAAAATTACGCAATTTTCCAAAATTTCAACAACAGAGGTACCATCATGTTTAGCAGCTTCAAACATAACTTCTGTCATAAGTTTGGGATTGGTATCCACCACTCTTGCAAAGAAAGTACCTTGAGCGCCAAGCACTAATTCACCAGTGTTGAATGGGTGTTCAATAGTTCCCTGAGGAGAAGTTTTGGTAATAGTTCCCATTACGGTTGTAGGAGAATACTGACCTTTTGTAAGTCCATATATTTGATTGTTGAAAAGCATAATATTCAAATCAACATTCCTGCGAATAATGTGGATGAAGTGATTTCCTCCTATAGCCATTGAATCTCCATCGCCGGTGGCAACCCAAACACTTAAATGAGGATTGGTAACTTTTATACCGGTAGCAATTGCATTAGCACGACCATGAATCCCATGAAATCCGTAAGTGTTAACATAATATGGGAATCTGGAAGAACAGCCTATACCTGACATTAGCATAAAGTTTTCCTTTTTATAACCAATCTTAGGAAAAACATTTGCCACAGAAGATAAAATTGCATGTGCGCCGCATCCAGGGCACCATTTTACCATTTGATCGCTTACGAAATCTTCTTTAGTCAGCGGTACTCTTGTTCTTTCAACTGTTAAATTTTCTTCCATAGCTTATTTCTCCTCTAATGATTTGTTAAATTGATCTTTAAGTTCATTAACCATAAATGGTAATCCCTGAATTTTATTGTATTGTAGATATTTGAATTCAGGATGGCATATTTTTAAGTATTTCACGAATTGCCCAAGGTTTAATTCACAGACAATAATTTTTTTGAAATTGCTAAATATTTCACCGGTGTTTTTTGGTAGAGGGCAAATATTTCGGAAATGCGCCAAACTAACACTTTTACCTTCATCTTGCATTTCTTTTACAGCAGAGAAAACAGAGCCATAAGTACCGCCCCAGCTAACTACAAGCAAATCTCCTTTGTCTTTGCCGACTAATTTTTGTTCAGGAATAAAATTTACTACTTTTTCTACCTTTTTTTCACGAAATTCGCTCATTAACTGATGATTCAAAGGATCAGTAGAAACATTTCCAGAGATATTTTCTTTTTCAAGTCCTCCGATTCTATGCCTTAATCCTTCTGTTCCCGGTAAAGCCCATTTTCTGACTAAAGTTTCGGCATCTCTGCGATAAGGTTTGAAATCGGTGTCGTTTGGTTGAGCAATTGGTGGATTTATATCGGGAAGATCTTTTACTTTAGGTATTTTGAAAACTTCAGAGCCTTGTCCAATATATCCATCAGTAAGTAAAATTGCAGGAGTCATGTGTTCCATTGAAAGTTTTGCAGTTTCATAAGCTGCATAAAAACAATCTGCAGGACTTGATGCGGCTACAATAATTACAGGACCTTCGCCATTTCTACCATATAAAGCTTGCATAAGATCAGATTGTTCCGATTTAGTAGGTAAGCCGGTTGACGGACCACCGCGTTGAACATTTACAATAATAAGAGGAAGTTCTGTCATAACAGCTAAGCCGATAGCTTCAGATTTCAATGATAATCCAGGGCCAGAAGTTGATGTGCAAGCCATAGCTCCGGCAAAACTAGCGCCTATAGCAGAGCAAATACCTGCAATTTCATCTTCGGCTTGAAAAACTTTTGCACCTAATGATTTGTGAAGCGCCAATTCGATCATAATTTCAGTAGCCGGTGTAATAGGGTAGGAGCCAAGAAATAGAGGTCTTCCCGATCTTTCAGATGCCGCAAGTAATCCCCATGCTGTTGCAACATTTCCGGTGATGTTTCGGAATTTGCCTTTTTCAATTTTTTTTATAGAAGGCACTTTAAAAGTAGAATGAATTGCTTCGATAGTATCAGCAAAATTATATCCTGCTCTTATCACTGCTTTATTGATAGAAATTAATTGTGGTTTTTTCTTGAATTTTTTATCAAAAAATTCATCTGTTGTTTTAAAATCGCGGTTAAAAAGGTAATATGTAATGCCAAGTGCAAACATATTTCTTGTTTTGTATGCGGTTTTTTGATCTGCGCCTAATTCTTTAACCGTTTCCCATGTAAGAGAAGAAATCGGAGCTTTTATAATGCTAAAACTACTTAAACTAGCATCTTCAAGAGGGTTTTGTTTAAAACCGGCTTTTTCAATTGTTTTTTCATCAAAGGTGTCAATATCAAGTATAATAGTAGCGCCGGTTTTAACCCACTTTAAATTTGATTTTAAAGAAGCAGGATTCATAGCAACCAATACATCGGCTAAATCACCTGAAGAATGGATAGTGTTTTTACTAATTCTGGTTTGAAAACCTGAAACTCCTGCAACAGTATTATGCGGAGCTCTAATTTCAGCGGGATAATCCGGAAAAGTAGCAATTGCATTACCAGCTAATGCGGCAGTATCAGAAAATAATGTGCCCGACAACTGCATCCCGTCACCTGAATCGCCAGCAAAACGTATTACAGCATCTTCAAGTTCAACAACTTTATGTTTTATTTCAGTCATAATAGATATTTTATTTTGTTGCTAAATTAAATACTTTTTAAATAGAAAAGATAAAAATTAGTTCTCAATTTAAAACTGCAAATTTATCTGTTAAATAAATAACAATAAAATTTTTATCAATATTTATTTTATAATTTTTTTTGTCTGAAAAATACAGGTTAAGAAAAAAGTTATATTTTTGGTAATTATTATACTTTGCACTGTGTAAATTATTACATTTGGGTTTCAGGTACTGGGTATAAGGTTATATGGTATAACCTGCTCTTCCTTATGCCTTTATACAGAATACGTCTATACCTTTTTAAATTCATAAAATGCGACAATTTATAACATTTTTAGTGTAACTCTATTATTATAAACAAAATTCAAAGTTTGATACATTGCTTATGCCTGATATACAAAAGAAAAACAAACATTTGATAAAGCAAAAAATTAAGCATGTAAATCCTATAAAGGAAAAAGATTTTGTTTCTAAAATTCCTGAATGGGCTCCAATTGCAATAATAGTATTTACTGCAATAATATATTTAAAAGCGCTTTTCAATGATTTTGCAAGTTTGGATGACGATATGTACATTCTGAAAAATCCGTTTATCAGGGATTTTAGTCTTGATGGGGTAAAAGCAATTTTTTCATCTTTTTATTGCAGTAATTATCATCCTCTTACGTCCATTACATACTTGTTTGAATATAAATTTTTCGGATTAGCGCCTTTTCCTTATCATTTTACAAATGTGATATTGCATCTTGTAAATACTTTTATTGTTTACAAATTAATTAAAAAACTTAGTACAAGCAAAATTACTGCGCTTGTAGTTACTTCTTTATTTGCTTTGCATCCGATGCATGTAGAATCTGTTGCATGGATTTCCGAGAGAAAAGATGTTTTATATTCATTTTTTTATTTGTTCTCGCTACTTGTTTATATGCGTTATATAGAGTCCGGTTTTAAACTAAAGTATTATACTAGTGTTTTAATCCTGTTTATTCTGTCGCTTCTGTCTAAATCCGCAGCAGTTACATTACCTGTGCTTTTAATAGTAATTGATATATATAAAGGAAGAAAGATAAATGCAAAAACTTTACTGGAAAAAATTCCCTTTTTTATGTTGTCAATGCTATTCGGGATAATAGCTCTATTTTCACAGCGTGTTTCGGATACAAGTAATGAGCTTTTTTTGTCATATAATTTTATTGAAAGAATATTTCTTTTTTCATATACTATTTCATTTTACATAGTTAAGCTTGCGCTTCCCTTTAGCTTATGTGCCATGCATTATTTGCCGATTAACAATGGTGGAATCTTGCCCTGGTATTATTACGCATCCTTACCTTTCATACTGTTTATTATATTCATATTAGTAAAATATGTTATTTCTGACTATAAAAAGAAAGGATTCAAAAAGGAAATAATCTTCGGAATTTTATTTTTTCTGATAACAATTTCTGTAATGTTACAAATAATTTCTGTTGGCAATGCTATTACAGCAGAACGATACACATACATTCCTTATATCGGTTTGTTTTATATTGCAGGGCAGTGGATTTCCAATATAGTGGAAAAGCGTCAGGATTCGCCTGTCTATCGTAAAGGTAAAAAAGTTATTATTGCTATATTTTTGTTATTTGTTATTATGTTTTCGTACCAAACATGGACGCGTATTGGAGTATGGAAAGATGGCAATATCCTTTTTACTGATGTTATAAAAAAGAATCCTGACGTTTTTCATTGCTACTGGACCAGAGGTAAAATTAAAAATAATAATGGAAACTTAAAAGATGCGCTACCAGATTATAACAAAGCTATTGAATTACAGCCTGAATTTGCCGATGCGTATAATAACAGAGGTTATATATATTACGGATTAGGCGATACAAAATCTGCTTTGATTGATTATAACAAGGCTCTTCTACTGAAGCCCGATTTTGCCGATGCATATAATAACAGAGGTATTGCTTATGAGGGTTTGGGTGATATTAATTCAGCAATTCTTGATTATAACAAAGCCATACTTTTGGAACCCGACAAAGCAGAATCATATAATAACAGGGGGTACGCGTATTATAGGTCGGGCGATTTGAAATCTGCAATATCTGATTATAACAAGGCAGTCATTTTAGACTCTAAATGTGCGGAAGCATATATAAACAGAGGTATTGCATTTGAAGAAATGGGAAACGTTAAATCAGCTTTGCCCGATTATAACAAAGCTATAATGTTGAATCCAAAATTAGCTATGGCATACAAATACAGATGTTTGCTCAAGATAAAAACAAAAGACCTCAGAGGTGCCATGGAAGATATTAATATGTCCATAGTAATTACTCCTGAAGATGCCGAAACATACAGCTACCGTGGAATTATAAAAGTTATGCAAAATGATTATAAAGGGGCGATTGAAGATTTTTGTTATTCAATAAAACTAAAACCGAATGTAGGTAAGGTTTATTATAATTGTGGAGTTGCTCGTTTATATCTGAAAGATAATTCAGGCGCCTGCGAAGACTGGAAAAAAGCAATAGAACTAGGTTATGGAGCGGCATCACAAATGGTGAGTAAGTATTGCGATAAATGAGTAGAGAGTTTATAAAGTTATAAAGTATAAAGTTATAAAGTATAAAGTTATAAAGTATAAAGTTATAAGTTAATTATGACGTATAAATCAAGGAAAAGCACAAAAACTGTAAAACAAAAATCTATTCAGGTTAATCCCCCTAAAGAAAAAGATTTTGTTCCGAAAATACCGGCATGGGCTCCATCTGCAATAATAGTATTTACTGCTTTAATATACTTAAGAGCGCTTTTTAACGATTTCGCAAATCTGGATGACGATATGTACATTCTGAAAAATCCTTATATCAGGGATTTTAGTTTAAATGGCATTAAAGCTATCTTCACATCTTTTTATTGCAGCAACTATCATCCGCTTACCACTATTACCTACCTGTTTGAATTTAAATGTTTCGGGTTAAGTCCTTTTCCTTATCACTTAATAAATGTGATATTGCACCTTATTAATACATTTATTGTTTATAAATTATCTGAAAAACTGAGTGGTAATAGTCTTACTGCGCTTATTGTTACTGCTTTATTTGCCGTACATCCAATGCATGTGGAATCTGTTGCATGGGTTTCGGAACGAAAAGATGTTTTATATGCATTATTTTATTTGTTAGCGCTACTTGTTTACCTGCGTTATATCGGGAACGGTTATAAACTAAAATATTATACAGGTGTTTTATTCCTGTTCATTTTGTCGCTACTGTCTAAGTCCGCAGCAGTTACTTTGCCTTTACTTATGATTCTAGTTGATATTTACAAAGGAAGGAAAATTAATACAAAATCATTGTTGGAAAAGATTCCGTTTCTATTGCTGTCAGTAGTTTTTGGCATATTAGCTATAATGTCGCAACAGGTTGTGGGGTCAGGAAACGAGATTTCATTATCGTTCAACTTTATTGAAAGAATATTCCTTCTAACATATACCCTTGCATTTTATTTGGTAAAATTAGTTTTTCCGTTCAATCTTTCGGCTATGCATTATTACCCGAACGAACAAACCTTGCCATGGGAGTTTTATGCAACTTTTCCATTTTTACTCATTACCGGCTGGCTATTATTGAAAAAAACTTCTTTACGAAAAGTAATATTCTTCGGGGTGATATTTTTTATAATTACTATTTCTGTTATGCTGCAAATTGTTCATGTCGGATTTGCGCTTGCTGCCGAACGATATTCATATATACCATATTTGGGATTATTTTTTATCATCGGACAATGGATTACAGATATACAGAAGATTTATTTTAAAAAAGTAGTTTTTGCCATATTTTTTCTATTTATAATTATATTTTCTTATCAGACTTATGATCGTATTGGAGCATGGAAAAACGGGGAAACTCTTTTTACGGATATTATTAAAAAAAATCCTGAAATGTACCATGCTTACTGGATGAGAGGAAATATCAAATATAATAAGGATGACCTGCAGGGAGCATTGATTGACTATAACAAAGCGATAGAATACAATCCTTATTTCACCCTTTGCTTTATTGTAAGAGGAGACATACATAACCGACTTAATAATTATAATGAAGCTCTTAAGGATTTGAACAAGGCAATAAGTTCGGATTCCACAATAGCCGAGGCATATAATACCAGAGGTATGACATATTTAGGATTAGGTAATACAAAATTGGCATTAAATGATTATAATAAAGCTGTCAAATTGACTCCTAAATATTTGAAAGCATACATTAACAGGGGTGTACTTAAAGCAAAAACAAACGATTTGGAGGGAGCAATGAAAGATTTTAATATTGCAATAGATCTAAACCCTATAGATGCTACATTATATAACTACCGTGGTAATGTGAAAAATTTCTTGAAAGATTTTAAAAGCGCTGTTGAAGATTTTAATTATTCATTAAAACTTGATAAATCTTATCCCGCGGCTTATTATAACAGGGGCGTATCCCGTTTCAATTTAAAGGATACTGCCGGAGCATGCGAGGACTGGAATAATGCTATGAAATTAGGGGATCAACTTGCGCCGGAAATTATTAGACAGTATTGTAAGTGAGAATAAGTAAGGTATAAGTTACAAGGCATAAGGGAAATAGGTAATCGGTATTTGGTAAAATCGGTATTCGGTAAAATCGGTAATCAGTAAAATTAGGAATCTTAGTTTAACTTAATAGCTCAATAACCAACTACACAAGGCATAAGGGAAATAGGTAATCGGTATTCGGTAAAATAGGTGATCAGTAAAATAGTAAAATAGGGAATCTTAGTTTAACTTAATAATTGAATAACCACCTACACAAGGGATAAGGGACAAGACATAAGGCACAAGGGATAAGGGACAAATAAATTTGCCTTTTAGGGTTCTGTTTAAATGTTTGCGCAATTTAGTAAGATGAAATCAATCTGTTCAATTATTATTTTTTATTTTAAAATAAATAAGTATCTTTGCACCCCTAAAATTAACTAAATAAATATTAATATTAACCTCTCCTGCAAATCATTATGGGAAATGATAAACGGGATACAAAAAAAAGAATAAATGACAGAAGAAAAAGAAGTTGATGATAACATTAATGATGTTGTTGAAACGCAGGTTGCTGAATCACAGCCTAAAAAAGAAAATGAAAAACCTGTTGCGCCCGAAGCTTTTGATTGGGATTCAATTGGTAAAAAGCACGACAATTACAGCAAAGCAGAAAGAGAAAAGTACGAAGAAATGTACAATAAAACACTTAATTCTGTTATAGAACATGAAGTGATTGACGGTACTGTAGTTGCAAAAAATAACAGAGAAGTTATAGTAAATATCGGTTACAAATCCGATGGTATTATTCCTTTATCAGAATTACGTTACAATACCAATTTAAAAATTGGCGACTTAGTGGAAGTTTATGTTGAAAGTCAGGAAGATACTTCAGGGCAATTAATATTATCACACAAAAAAGCGAGAGTTCTGCGTTCGTGGGAAAAGGTAAACAATTCACTTGAAAAAGATGAAATTATTCAAGGTTTTGTAAAATGCCGTACCAAAGGCGGTTTGATTGTTGACGTTTTTGGAATTGAAGCATTCTTACCGGGATCACAGATAGATGTTAAGCCAATCCGCGACTATGATATTTTTGTTGGAAAAACGATGGAATTTAAAGTAGTGAAAGTTAATCACGAGTACAAAAATGTTGTTGTATCTCACAAAGCGCTTATTGAAGCCGAACTTGAACTGCAGAAATCCGAAATTATAAGCAAACTTGAAAAAGGTCAGATACTCGAAGGTTCTGTAAAAAATATTACTTCTTACGGAGTATTTATAGATCTTGGCGGTGTTGACGGATTAATTCATATTACCGACCTTTCGTGGGGACGTGTTAATCACCCTGCCGAAATAGTTCAACTTGATCAGAAAATCAACGTAGTTATTCTTGATTTTGATGAAAATAAAAAACGTATCGCTCTCGGCTTAAAACAACTTACTCCTCATCCATGGGATTCTCTAAATACTGATATGAAAGTGGGTGATACTGTTAAAGGAAAAGTAGTTGTTATTGCCGATTATGGCGCTTTCATTGAAATTACTACCGGTGTTGAAGGATTAATTCATGTATCTGAAATGTCGTGGTCGCAGCATTTACGCAGCGCGCAAGACTTCTTAAAAGTTGGAGCAGAGGTTGAAGCAGTTATTTTAACTCTTGACAGGGAAGAAAGAAAAATGTCGCTTGGTATTAAACAACTTATTCCAGATCCCTGGACAAACATAGTTGACAGATATCCGGTAAATTCAAAACATAAAGCTGTAGTTCGTAATTTTACAAACTTCGGTATTTTTGTAGAACTTGAAGAAGGTGTTGACGGACTTATTCACATTTCTGATCTTTCATGGTCGAAGAAAATTAAACATCCTGCTGAATTTACTAAAATAGGTGAAGAAATTGAAGTAATGGTACTTGAAGTAGATGTTGAAAATCGCAGACTAAGCTTAGGTCATAAGCAATTAGAAGAAAATCCATGGGAAATATTTGAAACAGTATTTACTGTTGATTCTATTCATAAAGGAACTATCGTATCAATGGCAGAAAAAGGTGTTGTTGTTGCGCTTCCTTATGGTGTTGAAGGTTTTGCTCCTTTACGTCATATAGTTAAAGAAGACAATACTAATGCAAAAATTGATGAAACTCTTGATTTTAAAGTTATCGAATTTTCAAAAGAAAATAAAAAAATCATTGTTTCTCATACCAAAATTCAACAGGATATTTTAGCTGCCGAAAAAATAGGAGAAATAGCTGAAAAAACTGAAAAAGAGAAAACCACTAAAAAAGCTGTGAAAAAAATCAAGGAAAACATTGAGAAAACCACGCTTGGTGATTTAGATGTGTTGGCAAATTTAAAAGCCGATATGGACTTATCAGAAAAAAATGAAGCTAAAAAAACAAAGGATAAAGCAACCAAAGCTTCTAAAAAACCAGAAGTCGTTACTGAAGAAATATCTGATATCACTGAAAAATCAGAAGTTGCTGATGCAATATCTGATGTTGCAGAGGAACCAGCTTTTACAGATGTAGTATCTGATAATACTGATAAAACTACTGACGAAATTACTGCTGAAGATACTAAAGAAGAAGAAAAATAAACAGTAATTATTATGCTTTTCTGAAAATAATTCAGATAAAAAATCCTCCATAACCGGAGGATTTTTTTTGCTTAAAATGTTAAAAAAATAAAAAAAATATTGATATAAAAATAATTTTGCTACATTTGCGATACAAGTAAAAAATTTACTAACTAAAAAATTAATACTATGTTAAAAAAACTATCCTTTATTACATTGTTTATTATTGCAGTAAATACATTGATTTATGCTCAACCATGCACACCAGATGTAACTCATACTACTCCGGGTACTTATCCCGATACAGTTACAAATTTACCTATTGATACTGCAGGAATACAGTATAATGCTGTTATGACAGCAGTTATTCCGGCAGATACTGTTATTAGTGGTCTTCATATTGATATAGATTCGATAGGAATTACAGGTATGTCAGGTTTACCTTCAGGATTTTCTTATGCAGCAAGTACTTCAACCGGATATTGGCATGGCGGATCAGCCGGATGTATATTAATATCAGGAACAGCTACTGATGCTCAAGCAGACAGCACATATAAATTACGTATTTACTTGAGAGCATGGGCAGGTTCTCTTTTTCTTGATGATTCTCTAATGCATTATAGAATAAGAGTTGTACATTCATTAGGTGTTTCAAATATTGAAAAAGAAAAGTTTACTGTTTCTCAGAATATGCCTAATCCATTTTCTAAGAAAACAGAAATAGTTTTCACATCGCCAACTACAGAAATATATCAGTTTAGTGTTATTAATCTTTTAGGGCAAGTTATCTCAACGCAAGTGATAAACGCTAAAACAGGTGAAAATAAAATTGAATTTAATGCTTCAGTCGTTCCTGCAGGTATATACTTGTATAAACTTGGAAACAAATCGAAAACTATTACTAAAAGAATGATTGTTACTGAAAATTAATGTCATTCAAATTAACTGTTTTGGGATGTAGTTCGGCTACTCCAACTTTATCCCGACATTCAAGCGCTCAGGTACTAAAAGTACATGAGCGTTTGTTTTTAATAGATTGCGGAGAAGGTGCGCAAATTCAGATGAGGAAATTCGGTATTAAATTCCAACGAATTGACCACATATTTATAAGCCATTTACATGGAGACCATTTTTTAGGTTTAATGGGGCTCCTTTTAACTCTTCATTTATTAGGACGTAAAAATGAAATACACCTTTACGCCAATCCTGATCTTGAAAAAATTATTGATTTACAATTGGAAGTTTCAAACACTAATTTTAATTTTCCTTTGATATTTCACGCGTTAGACAGTAACATTACTGAAACTATTTTCGAAGATGAAAATATTATTATTAAAACTATTCCATTGGATCACAGGATACCTACTTCGGGGTTTATATTTACAGAAAAACCAAGACCCCAAAAAATAAGAAAAGAAATTATTTCGAAGTATGATATTCCTTTTGAAGAAATAACGAAAATAAAAATGGGAGCGGATTTTTCTGATAAAACGGGTAAGCTTTTTAAAAATAGTGAACTTACATTTGATAATCCACCAACTGTTTCGTATGCTTATTGTTCTGATACAGGATACACAGAATCTTATTTACATTTAATTAAAAATTGTAACCTGCTTTATAATGAAGCAACTTTTATGCATAATTTAGTGAAAAATGCAAGAGATAAATATCATTGCACTTCTGTTGATGCCGCTAATATTGCACTAAAAGCAGGAGCAAAGCAGCTTTTGTTAGGGCATTATTCAGCCAGATATGATGATTTGCAACCATTACTTAAAGAAGCAAAACAAATATTCGAGAATACTCTTCTTGCTG
>JAAXXA010000406.1:2072-3659 GCA_013334735.1 Bacteroidota bacterium | reverse complement strand
TTTATTACGATGGTAACCACGAAAACTTTAAAAAGCAAATATGCGCAGGTATCGCTCAAATAGCATTAAATGACTTGATGTTTGGGGAGCAAATTGCAGCAAAAGTTAAAAATTCCACATTGCTTACTCTTCCCGACTGGTATATTCAAGGACTTATTTCATACTTATCGGCAGAATGGGATACGGAGATGGATAATTATGTTAAAGATGGCATTCTTTCAGGAAAATATAAAAAGTTCAATAATTTATCAGGGACAGATGCCACAAATGCAGGGCACTCAATATGGAAATATATAGCTAATAAATATGGCGAAGATAAAATCCCTGACATTCTTTACATGACAAAAATAAGTAGAAGCGTGGAAAGCGGCTTCCTATATGTACTTGGAGTTTCCTTTAAAACATTTAACATGGAATGGTTAGACTATTATGATAAAAAATATTATATTTCAGATAAAAAACTCAGCCTTCCGCAAACAAAAACTCTTTTCAAGAAAAAGAAATACGGAAAAATTTTCAAGGAAATAAAAATCAGCCCTGATGGCAATTATGTTGCATTTGTTACTAATGAAATTGGAAAATATAAAGTTTGGTTATATAATTTTGAAAAGAAAAAATTAAAAAAACTTATGAAAGGCGGGTATAAATTAGATGAAAAAACTGATTATTCCTTCCCTGTACTGGCATGGCATCCGAATAGCGAAAGACTTTCAATTATCAGTGAAAAGAAAAGCAAATTGTTTTTATATAATTGCAACTTTAAAGCAAAAGAAATTGATAAACAAAGAATTTTCGACTTTCAAAAAATATTAAGTTTTTCATATTCCCAAAATGGTAAATTATTAGCAATGTCGGGTGTTCAAAACGGGCAAACGGATATTTTTGTTTACAATTTAGGTTCACATACGTATGAGCAGATAACAAAAGATATTTATGACGATTTAAACCCTGTATTTAACAACAATTCCAAACAAATCATATTCAGTTCCAACAGGATAAATGATACAATAAAAAAAACATTAAAAGATTCAGTAATAATTACTGATTCGAAATCAGATTTGTTTTTATACGATTATGCCAATAAAAAAAATGTTCTTCGACGTATAACCAACACTCCTTTTGCAAATGAAACCAAACCACTTGATATAGAAACAGATTATATAAGTTTTCTAAGCGACAGGAATGGCGTAAATAATTTTTTTGTTGCTAAATTAGACAGTACAATAAATTTTATTGATACTATTACTCATTACAGGTATTACACTACAGTTTTTCCTCAAACAAATTATTCGAGAAATATATTAGATTACGATGTATGTGAAAAGACAGGTAAAAAAGGAGAAATTATTTATAATAATGGGGCATATAAAATTTTTATGGGAGAATTGCCAATAATAAATGAGTTTTCGAAAATTGAAGTTAACAGTACACCTAACAAAAAAGAAATATTAAAAACAGATATTAACAATACTGAAAAATTTAAGAAAAATAAACCGAAGAATGTTTCTCAGGATACTTCAAAAATAAACCCCAAAAAGCTTTTAACAGTATATACGAAAGATACAATATCTCTAAAACAAAACATTA
>JAAXXA010000406.1:0-2062 GCA_013334735.1 Bacteroidota bacterium | reverse complement strand
AACGACACAAATATTAAAGGAAAAGAGAAAAAAATAAAAAACGACAATATTATTTTATCAAAAACAGATACATCTAAATTAAAGAAAGATACCATTATAGAATTTACAATACCCAAACAACGAAATTATGATGTTGAATATTCCATAAATCAGTTGGTGAATCAGGTTGATTTCAGCTATCTTAATAATACTTATCAACAATTTACTAATGTGGGGTCTCCAATTTATATTAATCCCGGCTTTAATGCTTTATTTAAAGTAGGCGTTAACGATTTACTCGAAGATTATCGTATTACGGGAGGTATAAGGTTATCAGCTGATATTGATAAAACAGAGTATGTTTTAAGTTTTGAGAATTTGAGAAGTCGTGTTGATAAACAGTTGCTTTTCCATAGGCAATCATTACAAAATATAGAAGGCAGCTCAAATGTAAAGCATCATACGAATGAAGTTTTATATATGCTAAAATTTCCTTTTAATCAGGTGATGAGTATTAAAGGCACTTCTCTGATAAGAAATGATCAGGCTGTTTATCTTTCAACTGATCTTAAAAATTTAAAAGAGCCAAATACAAATAAAACATGGGCAGGATTAAAAGGCGAATTTGTTTTTGACAATACGAGAGAAAAAGGTATGAATTTATATTATGGAACAAGATTCAAGGCTTTTGCAGAAGTTTACAAACAATTAGATGAAAAAAACAAACAACTAAATGTAGTTGGGTTTGATTTCCGGAATTATCAAAAAATTAGCAGACTATTTATTTGGGCTAACCGTATAGCAGGGAGTACTTCATTTGGCAATCAAAAATTAGTTTATTACATGGGAGGGGTTGACAATTGGTTGTTCCCAAAATTTAACAATTATATAAATGTGGCTACGGATCAGAATTATGCGTATCAAACATTAGCTACAAACCTTCGCGGTTTCACTCAAAACATAAGGAATGGTAATAGCTTTATGCTTATTAATTCTGAATTTCGCCTTCCAGTATTCCGTTATTTTGTTAATCGTCCTTTAAAATCAGAAATATTTAATAATTTTCAAATTGTTGCATTTGGAGATATTGGTACTGCTTGGACAGGTAGCAACCCGTATTCCGATAAAAACTCTTTATATACCAGAATATATCAACAGGGTCCATTAACCATTACTATCAGAACTCAGAATGAACCTATTGTTGGGGGATATGGTTTTGGACTTCGCACAAAATTAATGGGGTATTTTGTAAGGGCAGATTGGGCGTGGGGTGTAGAAGATGCCATAGTTTTACCAAAAGTATTCTATCTTTCATTAGGTCTTGACTTTTAAATGGAACGCAGATGACGCTGATTGCTTATGTGAAATCCATTCCGAAAACTTTTGTAAAATTTTCTTTCAATACTGATTTTACATTGTCAATGTTTTTTTGGCTACTTAGTTCTTTTTCGAGAGATGTAACTTTTTTATCAGTAAAACCGCAAGGATTGATGAAGTTAAAATAACTCAAATCGGTGTTAATATTTAATGCAAACCCATGCATTGTAACAAACCGGCTTACCCTTACTCCAATAGCGCATATTTTACGGGGATTAGATGTATTTGTGCCGAGCCATACACCTGTAGCTCCGGATAGCCTGGAAGTTGTAATTCCAAAATTTAAAAGTGTTAAAATAATTACTTCTTCCAAGTTAAAAACATATTCTTTAACCCCCATTTTAAACTCTTCAAGAGAGATAATCGGATAACCTACTAATTGACCGGGACCGTGATATGTTATATCGCCTCCTCTGTTTGTTTTTACAAATTCTGCATTTTTTGCCTGAAGCTGGATCATGTTAATCAGCAAATTACTTTCAGCACCACTTTTTCCAAGAGTATAAACATGAGGATGCTCACAAAAGACAAGGTAGTTGGGGTTAATTCCATTTTCAGGTAAATTAGTTTTTGCCTGAATAACTTTTTGAAATAATTCTTCCTGATAATCCCAACAAGACCTGTATGAAATAAGCCCCTTATCTATAAAAATGGTTTTTAACATAGTATTATTGTTAAGAAATAGTGCCTAAAGTGCCTAAAATAC
>JAAXXA010000405.1 GCA_013334735.1 Bacteroidota bacterium | reverse complement strand
CTTGTGCCTGCTTCGCAGGCACAAGCCTTCTTTCACCCTCTCCTTCAACTGCCAACAGTGTCATTCCGAATGGAGCACAGCGGAATGAGGAATCTCTTTTTTATTTTGCGTAACATCAGTTGTATAACTAAAATATTTACTGATTGTATATTATTTCTAATAGGTATGTAAATATATAAATATATAATTATGTTAACATAAAAATAATTAAATAATTTTTTTTATATAAAAACTATATTATATATTTTTACAATTTATAAAAACGACCTATCACCTTTTTATTAAGTTTAAATATTAAAATAATCATTAATTTATATAAACTAAAACCAGGATTAAATGAAAACAAGATTTACTGCTTTTTTGATATTGGCATTTGTATTTATTACAATTGCAACTTATGGACAATGGGAAACTCCAAAGGTATATGTTAATAGTAGTTCGGGAAATGATGCTACAGGTAACGGTACTGCAGGTAATCCATATAAAACATTTCACAAAGGATACCAAATGGTTGGTAACGGACAAATACTAAATTTAACAGGAACTTTTACCTGGACTGATGCTGATGAAACCGGTGATGCTGCAATTTCGGGTTATACAATTAATAAGGGTATTATTATTCAGGGGCAGGGAGCCGGGCTTACAATTGTTCAGGCTGCTGCAACTCAAAATACTGCCGATCGCCGCGTGTTCACTATAGGAAATCCTCCAAGTCAGCTTTCAATTATAGGTATTACAATCAGGTATGGCAAGATATCTACAACTTCAGGCAATAATGGAGCAGGGATAGGAATGGGTACTGTAACTAGTTCAACTGATATTGTTATTAATCAGTGTAATATTGAATACAATGATTATAATGCATCAAATATTTCAGTGGATGCAGGAGGTGGAGGTATAGGTTTAAACAATCCATACTCTTCATGGGCTAATGTTAATAGGGTACTTGTTAGAGGTTGTAACATCCGATACAATAATAGTAATACTTATGGCGCTGCAATTTATTGTCGTTATGGCGCTGATACCCCTGTACAACACTACCTTACATTGGAAAGATCCACGGTCAATAATAATAATTCATCTGCTTATCCTGTGATTTATACCTATAATACTGTTTCTAATGTTATTAATACAACTATTGCATATAATACCGGAAAATATGCATTCTCAAATTATACAAAGTGTTATATGGTATTTACAAACGTAACTGTTGCATATAATAATTTGTATGATAATAGTGGCTCCGGAGTATCTTTTCAGGGAACTGCAGGGTCAAGTCTCTATTTGAGAAATTGTATTTTTGCCAGAAATATTCGTCCAAATAGTACATTTTTCGATTACGAAAGAACTGCATTTCCTGCAAGTGATTATGTCGTTGCTTATAATTTAGCTGAAGTTACAACTTCCGATGATTTTCTTAATGTAGCAAATAGGAATATTCATCCCGCTCCAGAATGTTTGGTGTTGAATAATAATCTAAGCCTTAATGGATCTTCAGGAATTACTCCAACATTAAAATTAGAATCAAATAGTATTGCAATAAATGCAGGAACAACTGTAGGTCATCCGTGGAATTATGGGGCTTACAATATTCCTACTGTTGACCAAAGGGAATTTTCAAGGCTTGACTCGACAGATTTAGGAGCTTACGAATTTACCGGCACTTCAGTTGCTCCTGAAGCTACTTTGGGCGTTTCTTCATTCTCAGAAGATGAATTATCTTACTATTATGGATATGGACCGGGCAGAATAAAATCCTTTACTGTTTCAGGGCATAATCTTACTGACAATGTTGTTATAAATTCTAACTCAAATTTTGAATTTTCAACCGGAGGCGCTTGTACATCATCTTTTACGCCATCATTAACATTAATCCCCTCAGGCGGAATACTTGCTACGGATACTATTTATGTTAGATTAAAAGCAGGACTCAATGTTGTAAACTCAGCTAAGGCTATAACTATTACAAGCCATTGTTTATTAAAAATTATTAATTGTACTGAAAGAGTAAAGAGTATTCCTGCAAATACAAGAATTTGGAGCGGAAATACAAGCACTGTCTGGAATACTGCTACAAACTGGAGTGGTAATACTGTACCAAATACGTATGCAATTATACCGGGGGGATGTAGAACTAATAACCCCATTGTTGGAAACTCAAAAGTTTCGCCGGCTAATATCTTAGGATTAACAGTTGAAAAAGACGCTAACTTAACTATTGACGCGGACAAAGCGCTTACTGTAGGGTGGGACATTGCCAATGATGGGGAAGTACTTGTTAAGTCAACATCAGGCGCCGACGGTTCACTAATAGTTAATGGAGCAATTTACGGTACCGGCTCTTTTAATATTGAACGATACATTGATGCCAATAAATGGCATTTGGTTTCTTCTCCTATTTCTCACACTCACGCTGGTATATTTACAAATCTTTATCTGCGACCATATTTGGAAGCAACTGATGTTTTTGGTCCTTATATAACAATTGCTTCAACCTTACTTACTCATGGAAAAGGTTATTCATTATGGGCAAATTCAAACTCAACGGTTGTGTTTTCAGGTACTCCGATTAGTGGAAATTTTGGTCCTATTGCAATAGCTAAAACATTTAATGGTTACAATTTGGTTGGTAATCCGTATCCTTCGGCAATTGATTGGAATGCCACCGGTTGGACAAAAACAAAACTTGCCGGAACAATTTATACTTGGGATCCTTCAGGTTCCGGTCAATATCTTACATATAATACCACTTCAGGGGGTACCGGTTCGCGGTATATTGCAATGGGACAAGGATTTTTTGTTCAGGCGACTCAAACCGGAGCAAGGTATGGAATGACTAACGATGTAAAGGTTCATAACACTGTTCCTTTTCTGAAAAGTGACGAAATTATAAGCGATCAAATAAAGATCAAAGTTTCAAATAGTGTGAATACTTACTCTGATGTAACAATAATTGCATTAAACGATACTGCGTCCGATTCTTTTGATTATGATCTGGATGCCGCTAAATTCCAGGGTGAAGATTTGGCTCCGATGCTATATACTATGAAGGATGATGAAAATCTTGCAGTTTCAAATTTCCCTAGTATTGATAATATTTACAATAGAGAAGTTTATTTCAAGGCAGGTGTTAACGGAACTCATACACTTACATTTACTCACACATTAGTAAGCAATAACGCTTATTTATTGGATAAAGTAACACAGGAAAAAATTAATAACGGTGATAATTATACTTTTGAAGCAAGCCCCACAGATGATTTAAGTCGTTTTGTAATTTTGCCAAAAGCCACATCAGTCTATGAAAAATCTCCAGGTTTTTTAAATGCATTTTCATATAATAAAACACTTTACGTGAAAGTAGAAAACCAATATGTAAACTCAATAGAAATATACACTTTGGATGGACGAAAATTATTGGAAAATTCAAATTTGATAAACGATATAAGTTCTCTTTCCGCCGGTATTTATCTGGTAAAAGTAAAAACCGATAAAGATGTTTTATGTAAGAAAATAGCTATTCAATAATTAAAAAAATAAAAATTTAAATAATAAACTTATGAAATCAATATCAATAAAAACAGCATTTATAATTATATTTTTCTTTATTGGATTAACAGCTATTATGGCTCAGCCGGGAGGTCCCGGTGGAGGTCCCGGAGCCG
>JAAXXA010000404.1 GCA_013334735.1 Bacteroidota bacterium | reverse complement strand
AAAAAATGTTACTATTGTTATTGCAATCTTATCGGCATTGGTTATTATAGATATGTGGACGATAGATAAACGCTATCTTAACGACTCTAATTTCACCACTAAAGCAAAAATTAAAGTTCCTTTTACGCCAACTGAAGCAGATTTAATGATATTGCAGGATAAAGAACCTGATTATCGTGTGTATAATCTTACTGTTAACCCTTTTCAGGATGCAAGCACCTCTTATTTTCATAACTCAATTGGCGGTTATTGCGCAGTAAAAATGAAAAGATATCAGGAACTAATTGAGAAACAGATAAGCAAACAAAATATGAATGTAATAAATATGCTTAATACACGCTATTTTATTACTGCCGATAGTGTCGGAAATCCTGTTGCAAGACGCAATCCCAATGCTCTTGGAAATGCTTGGTTTGTTGACAAATATAAATTGGTTGCAAATGCCGATTCGGAACTAAATGCATTATCTAACTTCGACCCTTCGGTAACGGCAATCATCGACAAACGTTTTGAAAGTACAGTTTCAAATTATAAAAATACTAAAGATACTACCGCTACAATTAAACTTATCAGTTATAAACCAAACAATCTTTTGTACCAATCTAAAACAACAAAAGAACAGTTAGCGGTATTTTCAGAAATTTATTATAACAAAGGCTGGAATGTTTATATTGACCAAAAGTTAACTCCATATTTCAGGGCAAATTATGTACTCCGTGCAATGAAAATTCCGGCAGGAGAACATGTAATAGAGTGGAAATTTGAACCTGCTGTATTTTATACAGGGCAAAAAGTTTCTTTAACCTTTAACTTATTACTTATCATTGTTGTAATAGGAAGTATATTTTTGGAATTTCGAAATAAAAAACCAACAATTTAGGCAATTTAATGGAACGCTGATGACGCTGATAATTATGATGAACGCAGATAGAATTAAATAATATTTGATCATAAGCAATCTGCGTTATCCGCGTTCTATTTGTTATAAATCTTAATGAAAAAAGCATTAATAATCACATATTATTGGCCTCCAAGCGGAGGATCGGGAGTACAGAGATGGCTTAAATTCGTGAAATATCTGCGAGATTTTGGTTGGGAACCTATAGTTTACACTCCCGAAAATCCTGAAAATCCAGAAGTAGATAATTCTCTTTTAAAAGATATTCCGCAAAATATAATTATTTTAAAATACCCAATCTGGGAACCATATAATTTTTATAAAAAATTTACCGGAAAAAGGAAAAGCCAGCAAATAAATACCGGCTTCCTATCCGAAAATAAAAAGCCAAAGCTGCTTGAGGGAATTGCAATTTGGATCAGAGGAAATTTTTTTATTCCTGATGCCAGAAAATACTGGATAAAACCTTCCGTAAAATTTTTAGAAAATTACTTAATTAAAAATCATGTTGATGTAATTATTTCGACAGGTCCTCCGCACAGCATGCACTTAATTGCTTACCATTTAAAAAAGAAATTAAACATAAACTGGATAGCCGATTTTCGCGACCCATGGACAAATATTGATTTTTATGATCAATTAAAATTATCATCCAGAGCAGATAAAAAACATCACAAACTCGAACATACGGTTTTATCAAGCGCTGATAAAGTTATTGTAATAAGCAATACTATGGCTGAAGACATGAAACGCTTGCACAACAGGCATTACGAAGTAATAACAAATGGTTATGATACGGAAGATTTGCAGGCAACAACTGTAAAAGCAGATACAAAATTCAGCATTGCACATATAGGAACGATGCCCAAAACCCGCAATCCCGAGGCATTATGGAAAGTTTTAAATAATTTAACAAAGGAAGATTCACAATTTGCTTACGACCTCGAAATTAAATTAGTTGGAAAAGTTGATTATTCCGTAACTCAAATGCTTGAACATTACAATTTATCAAAATATTTAAATAAAATAAATTACCTCCCCCACGATCAGGTCATAAATATACAGCAGCAATCGCAGATATTATTGCTTTTGCTAAACGACACTCCTAATGCAAAGATGATTTTAACAGGCAAATTTTTCGAATATATGTCAGCTCAACGCCCGATTCTTTGTATTGGTCCCACAGATGGAGATGCAGCGGAAATATTGAAAAAAACCAAATCGGGATATATTTCCGGTTTCAAAGATGAAGAAACTTTAAAAAATAATATTTTAGAGCTTTATTCCAAGTATAAAAAAGGGTGTTTACTATCTGAAAGTATTGGTATAGAAAGATATTCCAGGAAAAATTTAACAGGGGAACTGGTTAAATGTATGGAGCAATTATAAATCGCAAGGGATAAAAGTTCAAATAATATAAGTTCGCAGTCAGCAGTCAACAGTCAGCAAATATTTTCAGATTAAAATGTTCAAAATTCCCATTTTCATCGTAACCAAAAATCAAAATAATTTTTTTAATTTTTTTTCAACTTCCTCTAACCTTTTATATATATCGGGAAGTTTTTTAAAGAAGATATATGATTTTTGATAATC
Source organism: Bacteroidota bacterium (assembly GCA_013334735.1). Taxonomy (GTDB): domain Bacteria; phylum Bacteroidota; class Bacteroidia; order Bacteroidales; family CG2-30-32-10; genus JAAXXA01. The sequence goes on along the minus strand of JAAXXA010000404.1, from coordinate 1,188 downwards.
TAGTTTTTTAAAAGCCGGTGAACCCTGGATTACAGCGCCTTCTTGTTCAATGCTGGAACTGATTCCCGATTGCGCCGCAATTTTAACATTGTCGGCAATTTTCAGATGACCAACAATACCAACCTGTCCTCCAATCAAGCAATTTTTACCAATTTTAGTAGAACCGGCAATACCTGTTTGAGAAACTATTACAGTATTTTCACCAATTTCTACATTATGAGCAATCTGAATAAGATTATCAAGTTTAGCTCCGTCGCGAATTATTGTTGAGCCAAGTGTAGCACGGTCTATAGTACAATTTGCGCCTATTTCAACATTATTTTCAATAATAACATTTCCAATTTGAGCAATTTTCATATAATCATTATCACATTTTGGAGCAAAGCCAAAACCATCAGCGCCAATAATAACGCCTGAATGGAAAGTACAATTATCTCCAATAATGTTATCTGAATAAATCTTTACACCTGAGTAGATAGTAGTTTTTTCACCAATACGAGTATTGTCACCAATATAAACCTGTGGATATATTTTTACATTATCAGAAATCACTACATTTTCACCTATAACAGCAAATTCTCCGATATATACATTTTTACCAATAACAGCGCTTTTAGGAATGAAAGCTTTATCGGAAATACCTGTTTTATTTAGTTTTATTTTGTTATATACATCAAGTAATATTGCAAATGCCTGATAAGCGTCATTTACACGAATAAGAGTACTTGAAATTGTTTGTTCGGGCACAAAATCATTATTAACAATAACAATAGAAGCACCTGTATTATAAATAAAACTTGCATATTTCGGATTTGCAAGAAAAGTTAAAGATCCGGAGCGTCCATCTTCTATTTTAGATAGTTCGTTTATAACAACATTTGAATCCCCTTCAATTTTACCGTTCAGCAATTCAGCAATCTGTTTGGCAGAAAATTTCATGTAATGTAAATATTAAAGAATGCAATATTATTAATAAAATGTATTTCTAGCAATTATTTAAACAATTTTTTATTTTAAGTTCTAAGTAATCAAACAAAATTCTTTCGGAAAACAAATAAAATATTTAGTAACAGTATGCGAAACCACTGAAATGTTTATTTGGTCGGAAGCGTTTATAAAATCGGATATATTACCATTTTTATATAATATATTTATATTATCGGTTTGTTGATTGTAAGCATTGTTTTC
>JAAXXA010000403.1 GCA_013334735.1 Bacteroidota bacterium | reverse complement strand
ATTTATAGTGGTTCTCTCGCAAAGTCGCAAAGACATTAAGTTTAATCTTATTAACTGATGTTACGCAAATATAATAAAAAAGAGATTCCTCATTCCGCTAAGCTTCATTCGGAATGACACTGTTGGCAGTTGAGAGAGAGGGAGAAAGATGGCTTGTGCAGGGTTCGTACAAGCCATCTTTCTCCCTCCGTATCCATAATAAACCTGTCATTCCGAACGATAGTGAGGAATCTCTTTAAAAAGATACTGTTATTTGTAAATAAATTTTATTTGAGATAGCGAATTGCGTAACATCAGTTATTAAATATACTCAAAAAGAAATCTAATTTCCTACAGTAAAAACGTCATACCCGTTTTCTTTCGCCATTTGCATTGCAGCTTGATTTTGCATGATGTTACCGCCCCAATAATTATGATCATAGATGTGTGGTGTTTTGAACCAACTGTCAATATTCATAATAATTTTAATTTCGCGTGTGTTATCTTTTTCTATTGTAAAAGAAGAATTTGGAAGATTTACATTGAAATAGTTAGGAACAAAGGCATAAATAGAATCCACGTCTATAACATTGCTTTTATATAATTGACCTATACCTAAATGAAAATTATAATTTTGTATTAAACTTGCCGTATCACGCCATTTGCCATTCAGCATCATGTAATGATATCCGCCGCCAAGAATATCGGGCCACATCATATTTACTTCGGGTGGATTTACAAACATGAATGATTTGTTTTTTTCTGAATTAATGCCAAAGGTGAACGAAATTGAATCGTAAGCGCCAACGGGAATGCTATCATAAACAACCCATGTAAGCGTTGAGGGAATATCTGTGTCAACATAATCAATATCTTTCCAGTCGTTAATGATTATTTTTTTGCCATCGGATTTGTGAAGAGTAACATCTGAAATAAAATACATCAGTTGATCTACTTCGTAAATATTTCCTGCTGCATTTACATACATCATTGAGTCTTTCTGTAAAGGTTGCCCGTCAATATAATGTAAAAATTTAAAATTTATATGTCCTGTTTCTAAAGGTATGGGTTCGTCAACTTTATCAGGTTTGCATGAAGAAAATGCAATCCATATAAAAAAGATATTGAATAAAATATTTAGTTTAATTTTTGTCATGATTAAATATTCATATACAAATTTACAAAAAATATTCTTCCCGGTTCATAAAGTTTTCCTGTAGTTCCAATAATTTTTCTGTTAAGATGTTCATAATAGGAACGGTCAAATATATTATTAACACCTGCTGTTATACTTGAATATTTATTGATTTTATATTTTACGGAAAAGTTTAAAATTCCGAAACCTGATGTATATGGTTCGTAGAATGCTTCCGATGTATGACGTTGGTCGGCAACGGCGCGAAATGAAATTTTAGGCACTAAATTTCCTTTTAAAAATTTATAATAAATACTTGCAGTTGCTTCAAGCGGTGGGATTTCAGAAAGAGCATCATTTTTAATAATAACACTACCTGTAACCTGAGTTCCCGTTATTAAATATTTTTTTACGGAAGGTCTTATTGCATAAGTGTAAGCGGCAATCATACTACCGCCATATTTGTATTTTTCGGGAGAAGTATATCCGAATTCAAAACCTTTTAATGTAACGAAGTCAATATTATTAAATTGCTTTACGCCATATACGCCCGAGGTTTGAGGCATAATAACCGATGACGGCAGCAATTCACCAGTAATGTAATTTTGAATAAGAGAATAAAATCCATTCAGATAAATTCCGCCAATATTTGCTTTTGTAAATTTAAAAGTAACATCAATTTCATTATTCGTTTCCGGCTTCAATTGAGGATTCCCGAGATAATCAAAATTATCATAGTCCACCGCCATAAGTTTAATATATCGTTCAAGCATATTCGGGCTACGCGTACCCCTGCCAACAGACACAGATATATTTAGCCATTCATTAATTTTTTTGGTAATTCCCACGTTTGAGCTAAAGTTTAAATATTGAGAGTTCACGTCATTAAAATAATTTATATCATCTTTAATAATTTTAAGTGTATCACCTGATGTTGCTTTATTATAATCACCGCGAATACTTGCATTTATTTCAAAAGAAGAAAGTGTTGTGCTGTATTCGGCAAATATTCCTGCATTCTGAACAAGTCCATCGTTCCACAAATTGGATTTTTTTATAGAAGTGGTGCCCATCATAATCATCGACATTGTTCTTGTTCCATCTTTGGAAATGTTTTCAAAGTCAATGCCTGCAATAATTTTTTGTTTTTTTATTTGAGCTGTTAATTCTAAACGACCACCTGTATTTATTGCAATTACTTCTGAAATCATTTGCTTGGCAGAATAATTTGAACGCTTACTATTATCCATTACATGATCAACATTTGAGTTGTATAATTTAATATCCATTAATTTAATGGTATTGCTTAAATTTTTTAATTGATAATCTAAAGAAATAATTTTTGTATCATCGCTTCTTTCATCCATCGGTAATGAAGGGTAAAGTACGTTGCGACCATGTACCCCGTTATATGAAAATAAAATATTTTGGTTTTTATTTATCGCGAAACCAAATTTGGCAGAATAATTATATTTAACAAAAGAAGTGTTATAAGTAGTGTCGTGGCCTTCTGAATTTCCGCTTTTATAATTCCCGTAATCCTTATATCCACCCGAAAGCAGAAAATATATTTTTTTATTACCTCCAAATATCGTTATATGTTCTTTTTGTCCATTCCAATTTGTTTCAAAACCATAAAGCGCATTTGCGTGTATTTCAAATTTTTCGAAAGGCTTAGGTTTTTCGGTAACAAGATTAATAACTCCTCCAAACGAAGGTCCGTAACGTAAAACAAAAGGTCCTTTTATTATTTCAATCTTTTCAATTTCTTCTGCTTCAACATGCGAAGAAACAGGATCCATGCGGTTAGGACAGCCATTTTCAATTTTAATTCCATTATCAAGTATTGTATTAAGTTGGCTGAATTTTAAACCTCGTATAACAGGATCAATTGAAACACCGCCCTTTTTTACACCGGAAACATTGGGTATAGTGCGAAGATAGTCGCCCAAATCTCTGATTGATTCGTTTTTTAATTGTTCTTTTGAAATACTTATTTTAAGGTAAGTAACTTTTTGAATAGAACTGTCAACTATTTCAAGTGGATCCAGATTAATAGTGTCGTTATTTTTTTGCGAATATGCTAATGAATAATTTGATATTATTAAAATTATTGACAGACGTTTAGTAACGGTTAGCATATTCTTAAATATTTTTACTTTGATTTTATTATTCATTGTGATTATGTTTTATTTGATTCATCAACTGATAATTCCGAATTTTTTCATTTTATTCCAAAGCGCCACTGTGCTTACTCCCAAACTTTTTGCAGTTAATTTTCTATTAAATTTATTTGTTGTCAGTACATTTTCCAATTGTTCTTTTGTAATAATCCTAAAAAAAACTTGATTATTAAGAGTAATATTTTCAGGTAAATAGGAAGCCGTTACAGTACCTGTATTAATTGGATTACCATGTTCTTTACTTAAAATTGCCATTCTGATATCCTGAGGAATATCAAACACATCAATTAGTTTTTTATTGCAAACAACGAATGCATGTTCAATACTATTCTCCAGTTCACGCACATTTCCGGGCCAGTTATAATCCATTATTATACGAAAA